>USLE01000037.1 GCA_900555465.1 uncultured Butyricicoccus sp. | reverse complement strand
CTTGGTAACAATATCCGCAACATTCCTCAGGCGCTCGGTGTCGGCAACCGAAGTGCCGCCGAACTTTTGCACAATAAGACTCATATTTGTTACGTTTCCTCCTTATATCGCCTACCGCCGGAGCGGATTCGACTCAAATACGTTTGACCGTTGCGCCGACTTCGTCGCAGCGCAGCTGCACGGCCTTCCAGTGCGGGTATTTTTCCGCACACATGGCCTGTGCGCGCGCCAGATAGTCACGGTCCCCCTTGTAAACCATCGCAACAATGGACGGGCCTGCGCCCGAAATATATGCGCCCAGCGCCCCCAGCTCCTTGGCGCCGCGCACCACGTCCTCGCCGTTTTCGATCAGGCCGAAGCGGTAGGGCTGGTGCAGGCAGTCGCCGGTCGCGACGTCCAGATTTTCCAGCTGGCCGGTGGTCAGGCTGCCCGCCAGCAGCGCCGCGCGCGCCAGATTGTACACCGCATCATGATGCGCGATGGTTTTGGGCAGCGCTGCGCGCGCCTTCTCGGTGGACAGCTTGAAATCCGGGATGAATACGATGAAATCGATCGCGCTGTGCATGGGCACGCGCACCTGATGCACATGGCCGTTTTCCAGCAGCGCCACGCAGAAGCCGCCCAGAATAGCGGGCGTGGAATTGTCCGGATGACCCTCAATGGTGGCCGCGAGGTCGATCACGGCCTGCCGGTCGAGCGGATCGCCCAGCAGCGCGTTTGCGCCCAGAATACCCGCGACCGTGCACGCCGAGGACGAACCCAAGCCGCGCGTCTGCGGGATCGCGCAGTCTTCCACGATCCTGAGGCCGGAGAGCGGCTTGCCGCACTCGTCGTACACGCGCTTGGCACACTGGTAGATCAGGTTGCGCGCATCCTTGGGCACGAACTGCCCGTTTTTATCCGAAATGTCAATGCGGTCGCTCTCCTCGAGATCGATCACATTGTAAAGCTCGAGCGCAATGCCGATGCTGTCGTAGCCCGAGCCCATGTTGGCGCTCGTCGCCGGGACGGTAACACGAACCATCTTCGTTTGCCCTCCCCTTACAGTATACGCATCGCCGCGCGCACGTCGCCGCTGGCGTTCAACTGCTCGATCTTTTTGTGCATATCCGCGGTGGACAGCTTGCTCGTGCGCACGACCAGCACGCCTTCGGCAGGCTCGGTCATGCTCTCGACCGGCAGCACATCCTCGAGCGCCTTGCGCGGGCCCTTGAAGCGCACATACCACGCGCTTTGCAGCGTATCCAGCGGGCGGAGCAGGTTTTTCGAACCGTCACCCCACGAGATGCGGCGGCGGTGCTCGGCGTGCTCGATGCTGTCCAGCATATCCGCGACAACCGCGGATGCGGTCGCGAGCTTGCCCGCGCCCTTGCCGTAGAACATCACGTCGCCGGTCGCGTTGCCGTTGACCATAATGGCGTTGAACACGTCCTCGACCGAGGCGAGCAGGTTTTCCTTGGGGATGAGGTGCGGGGCGACATAGGCGTACGCCGTGCCGTCCTCATTGCGCACCGTGCGGCCGATCAGCTTGATCACGCAGCCCAGCTTGTCGGCGTTGGCTACGTCCTCGAGCGTGACCTTGCTGATGCCCTCGCAGGAGACCTGATCCGGGTCAAACTTATCGCCAAACGCGAGGTCAGCCAGGATGCAGATCTTGCGGCAGGCGTCATGGCCCTCGATGTCCGCGGTCGGATCCTTTTCCGCGTAGCCGTTGAGCTGCGCCTGTTTGAGCGCATCATCAAAAGTGACGCCGTTGTGAATCATCTGGGTCAGGATGTAGTTGGTGGTGCCGTTCAAGATGCCGCAGATTTCGTTGAACTCGTTCGCAGCGAGGCACTGGAGCATCGGGCGGATGATCGGGATGCCGCCGCCGACCGAGGCTTCAAACATGTAGTTGACGCCCTTTTCCGCAGCGATTTTGAGCAGCTCCTCACCGCGGGTCGCGACCAGCTCCTTGTTGGAGGTGCACACGCTCTTGCCCGCGAGCAGGCAGCGCCTGGTGAACTCATACGCTGCGCCGACGCCGCCCATGACCTCCGCCACGACCGTGACCTCGGGGTCGTTCTCGATCACGGAAAAGTCGGAAACAAACTTATGCCCGTAGGGCAGCGCGGAAAAGTCCCGCAGGTCGAGCACATACTTGACCTCGACCGGCTCGCCGACCACGCGCGCGATCTTTTCGGCGTTCATCTCGAACACCTCGTACACGCCCGAACCGACCGTGCCGTGCCCCATGATTGCTGCTTTTATCATAGTACTCAGTTCCTCCATATCAGTTTTCCGCATACTTTCGTTGGAAAGGATGCGGCTGCTTTGCAAAACAGGATCATTCGGATGCAAGGATCTCGACCTTGCTGACCCCCTCCAGCGCCTCTGCGCGATGGACCAGTTCCTCCACGGAATACTTCATTTCGCCCGTGCGGGCCGCGATCGTGACCGAAGCCTGCCCGCGCATCGGGATGGACTGGTTGACCGTCAGCAGATTCGCGCCCGAGCGCGCCATCAGCCCCAAAATACTGGACAGCACCCCGGGCTGATCGTGCAGCATGAAGTGGAAGGTGACGATCCGGTCGGTGGTTGCCTCAAAAAACGGTCGCACCCCATCCTTGTATTTATAATACGCGCTGCGCGAAAGCCCCGCGATTTTTGCCGCCTCGCTCGCTGTTGCCGCTTTGCCCGAAGCGATCGCTTCGTTTGCCTCGATCACACGCTGAAAAACCTCCGGCAGCAGTGTGCGGTCGACCAGATAGTATTTGGGTTTGACCATGCGTTGTCTGTCCTCCCTAAAAAGACATGTGTCTTTCTCAAGCTTTCCTATCATACCATATCGCAGCGCCGAGCGCAAGGGTGTAACTGATAAAATTCCCGCTTTTCCGCGCTCCCTTTTGTCGGATATGACAAAGCGCATTGTTCCCGCCTGCCGTACCGCTGAAATGCCCCGGCTCACAGCCAAAATCATAAAAACAGGGACGGAAAAACCGCCCCTGTTCACTCCTCCAAAAAAAAGATGCTCTCGACCGGCTGCTCAAGCAGCCGCGCCACCTTCATGGCAAGCTCGAGCGTAGGGTCGTATTTATTGTTTTCCATCGCGACAACCGTCTGCCGCGATACGCCGAGCAGGTGCGCCATGTCCTCCTGCCGCAGGCCGCGCGCCTTGCGGAGCTCTTTAATACAGTTCCGCATGCCGTCACCACGCCAGCACGGCGATCACAATTACGCCGCCCGCCACGCCGATCGCTGCGCTGATGCCCAAAACCCATGCGAAGGTTTTCCAGAGCGGATACGGCTTATACTCCTCGTCCCCCTCCGTGCTGCGGTGGCGCAGGACCAGCACAGCAATCGCCTGTGTCAAAATCCCGGCGAGCAGGACCAGATTGCTGACCGGCAGCTTGCCCTCATTTGCAAATACCTCATAAAAGTTCAGGCCCGCCAGCCCGAGGATCACGACCAGATACGCCCATGAAACCGCCTTGTACTGAATCATGCGCTCCATTTCGTCCGCTCTGCCCGCGCCGTTCAAAACGCCGAGCTTCTCCGCCCAACCGGCCGCACGCGGCGACTTTGCCCTGGCGACCCAGAACATAAAGGCAAACACTCCCGCTATCACGATAAACGGCAGCGCCACAAGAATATAAAATTTCGGCCCCATAGCCATACCTCCTTACCCGTCTCAAATGTCAAACTCTTTTTACATTTTCATCATACGCTCCCCCAACAAAAATGTCAAGAACTTTTGACATTCAGGTGCAAAAAAGATCCCGCGGATTCCCGCGGGATCTTGGCTTTACTTGTTGTCCTCAGCAGCGTCGCTGTCCGCCGGCTCAGCCTTCGCCTCGGCTTCGGCAGCCGCCTGTGCGGCTTCCGCAGCGCTCTCCGGCGCCTTGCCGACCTTGGCGTCCAGCTCTTCCTTGAGCTCGGTCATCAGGTCCTCGCCGATCACCTTGTCCGGCACGACTTCGTTGTTGTATACCTTGATGAAGGTATCGCCGTCCATCGTCTCGTTGCGGATCAGGTATTCCGCAACGCGCGTCATCTCGTCCATGTGCTCGGTGAGCAGCTTTTTGCAGGCGCGGTAGGCCTCCTCGATGATGCGGTGGATCTCGTCGTCGATCTCCGCCGCCTTGACCTCGGAATAGCCCTTGCCCGCCGCGAAGTCACGTCCAAGGAAGATCTCGCCGTTGTCCGAGCCGTAGTCGATCGGGCCGATCTTCTCGCTCATGCCGTAGCTGGTGACCATCGCACGCGCCATCTGGGTCGCCTGCTTGATATCGCCGTACGCACCGGTCGAGATATCCTCCATCGTCAGCTCTTCCGCCACACGGCCGCCCAGGCAGACGATGATATACTCCTCCATGTAGCGGCGGGTACGGTACGCCTGATCCTCCTCGGGCAGCGGCATGGTAAAGCCGCCTGCGCCGGACGAGCGCGGGATGATGGTGACATGGTGCACCGGGTCCTGCGTCGGCAGCACATGGAAGCAGATCGCATGGCCCGCCTCGTGGAACGCGGTCAGGCGCTTATCCTTCTCCGTGATGATGTGGCTCTTCTTCTCCACACCCATGACCACCTTGAGCAGGGACTCCTCGATCTCCTCCTGCGAGATCAGCTTCTTGTTGCGGCGCGCTGCCAGCAGCGCGGCCTCATTGAGCAGGTTCTCAAGGTCTGCGCCGGTGAAGCCGGCGGTCGTCTTGGCGATATCCGAGAACTTGACATCCGGATCAAACTGCTTGTTGCGCGCATGCACCTTGAGGATCGCCTCGCGGCCCTTGACGTCCGGCGCGCCGACATAGACCTGACGGTCAAAGCGGCCCGGACGCAGCAGCGCGTTGTCCAGAATATCCTTGCGGTTGGTCGCGGCGATAACGATAACGCCCTCGTTCGCGCCGAAACCGTCCATCTCGACCAGCAACTGGTTGAGCGTCTGCTCACGCTCGTCGTGCCCGCCGCCCAGGCCTGCGCCGCGCTGGCGGCCGACTGCGTCGATCTCATCGATGAATACGATCGCCGGTGCGTTCTTCTTGGCCTGCTCGAACAGGTCGCGCACACGGGATGCGCCCACGCCGACATACAGCTCGACGAAGTCCGAGCCGGAGATCGACAGGAAGGGCACGCCCGCCTCGCCCGCAACCGCGCGCGCGATCAGGGTTTTACCGGTGCCCGGAGGGCCGACCAGCAGCACGCCCTTGGGGATGCGCGCGCCGATCTGCACGAACTTCTGCGGGTTCTTGAGGAACTCGACGATCTCCTGCAGCTCCGCTTTTTCCTCGTCCGCGCCAGCCACGTCGTTGAACGTGACCTTGCGCTTGTCGTCCTGCGCGAGCCGTGCGCGCGCCTTGCCGAACTGCATCGGACCCGCGCCGCCGCCGGACTGCTTGTTCATCATAAAATACCAGAACGCGATGAGCAGCACGATCAGGATCACATACGGCAGGAAGTTCGCCCACCACGGAATCGTAGTGGTGATATAATCCACCTGCGTCAGCGTCCCATCTTTCATCTGCTGGTCGATGGTCATGCCGAGCTGGCTCCACCAAATATCAACGTTGCTGCCAATGTCGTAGCTGACGACGCGGCCGTTGTCGCGCAGGTGCATGGTCAGCGTGCCGCCTTCCAGCGTGAACTGGTCGACCTCACCCTCATTAAAGTAGTCGAACACATCCGAGTAGGTGATCTGCTCGGTCTGCTGCGTCTGGCTGACCACATAGCTGACGCCCGCCAGCAGGAACACCAGTATGATCAGGTAAAGGCCAAAGCCTTTCATTTTTCCTTTCAAATCGGTTTGCCACCTCTTCCTTGTTGATCTATTTACTCGCCGCCGTAGACATACGGCTTCAAAATGCCGATATACGGCAGGTTGCGGTATTTTTCAGCGTAATCCAGTCCGTAGCCGACCACGAACTCATCCGGGATCTCAAAGCCCAGATAGTCGACCGACACATCGACCTTGCGCCGCGACGGCTTGGACAGCAATGTACACAGGCGGATCGAACGCGCGCCGCGCGCGTTGAGCACCTGCATCAGGTAATTGAGCGTAACGCCCGAATCCAGGATATCCTCGACGATCAGCAGGTCGCGCCCGTCGATCGGCTGCTCGATATCCTTGATGATCTGCACCTCGCCCGAGGTCTTGGTGCCCTTGCCGTAGCTGGAGACCACCATGAAGTCCACGTTGCAGGGCGTGTCTATTTTGCGCGTCAGGTCCGCCATAAACACATACGAACCCTTGAGCACGCTGACGATCAACGGGTTTTTATCCCGGTAATCTTCGGTGATGCGCGCGCCGAGTTCGGCTACCTTATCGGCGAGCTGCTGCTCGGTGAAATAGATCTCCTTGATATCATCCCGCATATCGTATGCCATTTTTCAATACCCCTCTATTTTTATTTGCATCCGCGCGCCCCCCGCCGGGAGACGCGAATGATCCATACCAATATCCTGTACGGCGATCACGCCGTACCTGTCTGCGACCACCGCCAGACCGTCCCGCCGCGCGCGGGGGATCCTGCGGTCGATCATGAGCTTTTTCAGCGTCCGGCTGCCACCGTTTCCGGTCAGCCGCAGCCGGTCTCCTGCCCGCCGCGTGCGAACACACAGCGATGCAAAATCTATTGTACCACAATCTGCGCAAAAAGTATTGAATGATTTGTAAAAAACCTCGTTTTTTTCTAAGCCCCGCAGGCAAAGCCGCACGGTTCCCTGCCAGACCGCGCCGTCAAACGGGACGGCAAGCGGGATTTCGGGCCGCTCGACCGGCGTCCCCGGCTTTTCCAGCCGCACTGCGCCGTATTCCCGCCGCGCCAGAAAGCCGTGCGGCAGGCCACATTCCGCGGAGGGATTCGGGTTTTCCAGCAGCCGCTCGAGCGCCTCAATATGCCGGGCGGTAAAGTCCCGCATCGGCATGCCGCTCTGCTCCGCCAGCAGCCGCAGCGCCCGCGAGCGCACTGCAGGGTGTGCCTCCCGCAGGGGCGCGGTCTCCCACGCGCCGTCCGGCCGCGCCGCGCGCGTCAGGCAAGCTGCCGCCTGTCCTTGCAGATACGCCTCGTCCTGCCGCAGCAGGCCGCCGAGCCGCGCCGCCGCGCCGCACATCGATGGGTTGAGCTGCCGCAGCACCGGCACAACCTCGTGCCGGATGCGGTTGCGCGTGTAGTCGCCGCTCAGGTTGGTGCTGTCGGTCACAAAATCCTGACCGAGCTCCGCCAGATAGGCTTCCACCTGCGCGCGCTCTGCGCCGATCAGCGGGCGAATAATATCCCCCCGCACCGGCGGGATGCCCGCAAGCCCCTTTGGCCCGGTGCCCCGCGCGAGATGGAACAGCATGGTCTCGAGGTTGTCGTCCGCCGTGTGCGCGGTCGCGATCTTCGCGCCCTGCGCCGCGGCGACAAGGCGCTCGTACCGGATGCGCCGCGCTGCGGCCTCGATCCCCTCGCCCGCCGTCTGCGCGCGGACGTCGATGCGCTCGACCGTCAGCGGCACGCCCAGCCTTTCGCACAGCGCGCGGCAGAACGCCTCGTCCCGGTCGGACTCCGCGCCGCGCAGGCAGTGGTTGAGGTGAAAGGCGCGCACCGGATACCCGAGCGCGAGCAGCGCACGCAGCAGCGCAACCGAATCTGCGCCGCCCGACAGCGCCGCCAGCACAGGTTCACCCGGGTTCAGCATATGGTAGTCCTCGATGGTCTGCTTTACCGTTTCCAGCATGGCCTCAGTCCCCATGAATGCGGTCCGGGTTGGAGAACGTGGTGTACTGGCCGACCCATTGCAGCTCGACCGTACCCGTTGCACCGTGGCGGTTTTTGGCAATGATGATCTCCGCGATGTTCTTGTTCTCGCTCTCGTCATCGTAATAGTCGTCGCGGTAGATGAACATAACGATATCCGCGTCCTGCTCGATCGCGCCGGATTCACGCAGGTCGGACAGCATCGGCCGCTTGTCCGAGCGCTGCTCGGAGGCACGCGACAGCTGCGACAGACACACAACCGGCACATTCAGCTCCTTGGCCATGATCTTGAGCGAACGCGAGATCTCCGCGACCTCCTGCACACGGTTGTCCATGTGCCGCCCGCCGACGTGCATCAGCTGGAGGTAGTCGATCACGATCAGGCCCAGCTCCTCGCCCAGGCGGCGGCACTTGGCCTTGATCTCCGCAACCGTAATCGCGGGGTTGTCGTCCACATAGATGTTCAGCCCCGCCAGCACGCCGGACGCGCGGGCGATCTTGACCCAGTCGTCGCCGTCCAGATTGCCGGTTTTGAGCTTTTGCGACTCGATCAGCGCCTCGCTGGACAGGAAACGGCTGGCGAGCTGCTCCTTGCCCATCTCGAGCTGGAACACGCACACGCCTGTGCCCTTCTTGTAGCCCTTGGGCTTGCCCTTGACGCTTGCCTTGGCCGCGTTGAGCGCGATGTTGAGCGCAAAGGCGGTCTTGCCCATGCCGGGACGCGCTGCGATCAGAATCAGGTCGGACTTGTTCAGGCCGGTCAGCGCGGTGTCCAGCGCGTGAAAGCCCGTGGACATGCCCGGGATATCGCTGTCCGACTTGGCACGCTCGTCCAGCTCGGTGTACAGGTCCGCGATGACCTCGCTCAGCCGCGACAGGCCCTTGATCTCGCGCCCCTG
>USLE01000036.1 GCA_900555465.1 uncultured Butyricicoccus sp. | reverse complement strand
GCATGGAGAGCGAACTGGACGCACTCCTGCCGCCCGTCCTGCACCGCCGCTTCCGCCGCCTGTGCGACCAGTGCAATGTTGCCGCAGCCGAGCACGGCGAAAGCTGCTCCCGGCTCGGGCTGCGCTGCGGCCTTCTGCTGATGGCGGATGCCCACCGCCCGGGACGGGAAGGGAAGGGAAGGGTAAAGGTTTTCCGTGGACTTTGCCCGTCTGGTTTGCTATAATAAGGGCATATCAAAATCCACGGAGGAATACGGTTATGACCGATGAAAAAATCGCGCGTATCAACGAACTGGCGAAAAAAGCCAAGGCCGAGGGGCTGACCCCGGCGGAGCAGGCCGAGCAGAAGGCGCTGCGCGCGGAATATATCGCGGGTTTCCGCGCGAGCCTGAAATCCCAGCTGGACAACACGGTTGTCCTCAATCCGGACGGCACCTCGTACCGCCTGCACCAGAAAAGGAAGGGCCATTGATCCGGCTCCCGGCCCACGCCGCCCGCGCCATTGCGCGGCTGGAGGCGGCGGGATTTGAGACCTGGGCGGTCGGCGGCTGCGTGCGCGACAGTCTGCGCGGCGCCGCGCCGCACGACTGGGATCTGTGCACCGCAGCGCGCCCGGAGCAGATGCAGAACGTGTTCGCAGGTGAGCGCGTGCTAGAAACCGGGCTTAAACACGGCACGCTGACCCTGCTTACGGACGGCGGCCCGCTCGAGATCACGACCTTCCGCGCGGACGGCGGCTATTCAGACGGCCGGCACCCGGACGGGGTGCGTTTTGTCGGCCATGTGGAGGACGACCTTGCGCGGCGCGACTTTACGGTCGGCGCGATGGCGTGGCACCCGGAACGCGGTCTGTGCGACCCCTTCGGCGGGCTGGATGATCTGCAGGACGGCGTCCTGCGCGCGGTCGGCGACCCGGACGCGCGCTTTCAGGAGGATGCGCTGCGCATCCTGCGCGCGGTGCGGTTCGCGTCCCAGCTGGGGTTCACGGTCGAGCCGGAGACCGCGGCCGCCATGCGGCGGCAGGCGGCGCGGCTGGACTGCATCGCCGCCGAGCGTATTCGCGAGGAGCTGACCGGCGCGCTGTGCGGCCGGTTCGCGCAGCGGGCGCTGCTGGACTTTGCGGATGTGGTCGGGTATGTGCTGCCCGAGCTCAAACCCATGTTCGGCTGCGCGCAGCAAAACCCGCACCACCTTTATGATGTATGGGAGCACAGCATCCGTGCCACTGGGCAGGTGCCCGCAGAGCCTGTGCTGCGCTGGTCCATGCTGCTGCACGACTGCGGCAAGCCCGCCTGCAAGACCGTGGACGAAAACGGCGTGGGGCATTTTTACGGCCATCCCAAGGTCAGCCGCGAGATCGCGGAGCGCATCCTGCGCCGCCTGCGCTTTTCGGGCGAGGACAGCGAACGCATCCTGCTGCTGGTCGAGCAGCACGACCGCCCGCTGGGCGACACGGATAAGCTGGTGCGCCGCCGCCTGTCCCAGATCGGGGAGGCGCGCTTCCGCGACCTGCTCGCTATCAAAAAAGGCGACGCAGTCGGGCAGGGCACGCACCCGGAGGACGTGGCGTGGCTGCACGGCATGGAGCAGTGCTTAAACGACGTGCTCGCGGCGGAAAGCTGCTTTTCGCTGCGCCAGCTGGCCGTAGATGGCAACGATATCAAGGCGCTCGGTCTGTCCGGCCCCGCGGTGGGGGAGATGCTGCACGCGCTGCTCGGCGCAGTGATCGACGGACAGGCGGACAACACGCGGGAGGCGCTCATCGCCTGCGCCCGCGCCCGAATGGAGGAACGACATGACGAATAAAGAACTGTTTATCGAAACCTACAACAAGAATATCCACCGTCCGGGCGCGGAAAAGCTGCTCGCGTGGATGGAAACCACCGACTTTTTCACCGCCCCGGCCTCGACGCGCTTTCATGCGGCGTACGAGGGCGGTCTGCTCGACCACTCGCTCAACGTGTACAACGTGCTGATCTCCAAGCACTTCAACCCGGAGACCGACGACCTCGAGAGCTATACAATCGCGTCGCTGCTGCACGACCTGTGCAAGGCGGGCTTTTACAAGACCGAGCTGCGCAACCGCAAGAACGACCGAGGCGAGTGGGAAAAGGTGCCGGTATATGCGATCGACGACCAGTTCCCCTATGGCCACGGCGAGAAATCCGTCTACCTGATCGAGCGGTTCATGCGGCTGAGGACCGAGGAGGCAATGGCGGTGCGCTGGCACATGGGCGGGTTCGACGATTCGGTACGCGGCGGCAGCTTCGCGCTCGCGCACGCCTTTGAAAAGTACCCGCTCGCGGTCAAGCTGCATTTGTCCGATCTGGAAGCGACCTATCTGCACGAAAACCGGACGGAATGAACAGAGGGAGGAATAAGCGATGAAAACCAAGGAATTTACCCTGCAAACCGACCATGAGGGCATGTACAACGTGACTGTACAGGTGCGCCATGCGATCCAGGAGAGCGGCGTGAAGAGCGGCATGGCGGTCGTCTACTGCCCGCACACGACCGCGGGCATCACGATCAACGAAAACGCCGACCCGGATGTGAAGCACGACCTGCTGCTCGGCCTGCGCGAAGCCTTCCCAGACCGGCGTGAATTCCGCCATGCGGAGGGGAACTCGGCTGCGCACCTCAAATCGAGCTGCGTGGGCGCGAGCCAGCTCGTATTGATTGAGGACGGGCACCTGCTGCTCGGTACCTGGCAGGGCATCTATTTCTGCGAGTTCGATGGGCCGCGCACGCGGCGCTTCTATGTCAAGGTGCTGGCAGACAGCGGCGTTTGATGGTGATATTTTGGTGATGTTTTTGTTAAATTGCGTTGCCATGCACGGAGCGGTCTGCTAAAATAAGGGTAAAGCAATCGGATAAAGGAGCGAACCCGCATGGAAGCACTGGAATGTATCAAAACGCGCCGCAGCGTGCGTAAATTCACCGAACAGCCTGTCACAAAGGAAGAGATGGCGCAGGTCATCGAGACGGCTGCCTTTGCGCCGAGCTGGAAGAACACCCAGATCGCGCGGTACATCGTTGTGACCGACAAGGAGAAAAAGCAGCGTCTGGCGGACGACTGCATGATGGACTTTGCCTTCAACCAGAAGACCACGTCGGGCGCGCCCGCGCTGGTGGTGCTGACCATGATTACCGGCCGCTCGGGCTACGAGCGGGACGGTTCGTTCTCCACCTCGCAGGGCACGCACTGGCAGTCGTTTGATGCCGGCGTTGCTGCGCAGACCTTCTGCCTTGCCGCGCACGCGCTTGGGCTGGGCACGGTCATCATGGGCATCTTTGACGAGGATAAGGTCAAGCAGGTAATCGAAGTGCCCGAGGGCCAGAAGGTCGCGGCGCTGATCGCGGTCGGCCACCCGGCAGAGGAGCCGATGTGCCCCAAGCGCAAGGATGTGGAGACGCTCCTCAGTTTTGAATAATGGCGCAAGATAGAACGCACCCGCCGTTTGGCGGGTGCGTTTCTGTTTTATGGCAAAAATATTTTGTGAAAAAATCGCGGAAAGTGCTTGACATTTTGGTTAGCATATGCTAACTTATATTCAGGTTAGCCGAGGCTTACTGATACGCCCGATGACCGGCGCTGCCCACGCGGAACGGGGCGGCGCTGCATAACATACAACAGCTTCCTCTGTATTTTGCGCATTCATCCGAACAGAACAGACCTTCAGGACGGCGCGGCCGTATGGCTAACCGCGGCCGCACCGTTCGGAAAGGGATAAGCGGAAACAAAATCGCAGATACTGGGGAACAGGAGGTGCATCAGCTTCATGCAAAATCAACTCGACCGGCTGCTGGCGGCGTATTGCTCGCCGACGCTTGCCGGGATCAAGCCTGCAAGCCTGGTTTCCTGCGACAGAACACTGTATCCTGACCTGCCGCAGCGCCTTGTGCGCTACCGCGCGGCATTTGCGTCCCGGGATCTGCATTTTGAGATCGTATGCGCCTGCAAGGGACGTTTTCTGCTGATGGTGTACCACAAAGCACAACTGGAACGCCGGCTGGCGGATGCGGCTGTGCAGCGTGTACTCCTGCAGTTCGGCTACCCGGCCGGGCAGTCGCTTGCGGAGCAGCTCAAAATGCTCAAGCGCCGCATCGCACTGAGCGACGGGTTCCCGCATGAGATCGGCTTGTTCCTTGGCTATCCGATTGAGGATGTGGTCGGCTTTATCCGCTACCAGGGCCGCGGCTGTAAGCTGAGCGGCTACTGGAAGGTATACGGCGACGCGGAAGCCGCATCCCGTTTATTTGCCCGCCTGTCGCGGGTATGCCATGCGGTGACCAGACGCGTCGAGCAGGGTGAAACGCTGCTCGAGGTGTTTGCCGCGGCATAACGCGCATAGCGATATATGATTTAACAGACAACAGGAGGTTTTGACCGAAATGAGTAAAGCAGCAGTAATTTTTTGGAGCCAGACCGGCAATACCGAGCAGATGGCGAACGCGATCGCGGACGGCATCCGCGAGGGCGGCATGGAGTGCGATCTGCTGAACGTGGCGGATGTAAGCGCCGCCGACGCTGCGAAATATAACAAGCTCGCGCTGGGCTGCCCGGCGATGGGCGCCGAGGTGCTCGAGGAGAGCGAGTTCGACCCGTTCTTCACCGAGCTGGAAAGCAAGCTCGCGGGCCGCAAGGTCGCGCTGTTCGGCTCCTACGGCTGGGGCGACGGCCAGTGGATGCGCGACTGGGTACAGCGCACCAATGACGCGAACGCCAATATCTATACCGACGAGGGCCTGATGGTCAACGAGACCCCGGACGCGGATGCACTCGACAAGTGCAGGGAGTTCGGCAAGGGCTTCGCCGCATATTAATCTGCCAATATCCCGCGCCGCGCAGCGCGCCGCGCGCAATCAATAGGTTTTCTGCGTCTCACCGCAGAAAACCATCAAAACGCGCGACATGTGCGTGCGTTTTGATACAAGAGCGGAGAAAAGTTTCGCTTCGCGGAACTTTTCGAAGCATTAGACACATCCGCGCCCTGCGCGGTGTGTCCTCTCGATCAAAACTGTAGTTTTGATCGACTACCTCGGTCATACCTGCCGCGACGGCGGCGGTTATGATACAAATATCCTTTCTTGTCCCGGGGGAGACCCCAGGGTATACTGCCCGGTATGCCCAACATAACATGAGCCCGCGGCTGTCCGGAACAACGGCCGCGGGCTTCCTCCTGCCCGGAGACAAAGCGTGCACTACGACGAATTAGCAGCGGCAAACTGCCCTGCGCTTCGTGCGTTTTGCCAAAGTTCACTGACTGCGCTTGACAAAGGTGGTTAGCAGTGGTAAACTTCAAGCAAAAGGGGAGTTAGAGCGCTCTAACCGCCCTTGAGTTTGTTTTAACTTTACTGACGATACAGAAGGAGTGGATCATTATCATGCCGCTGACAATGATGGATACCGGCGTGGAAACCACGGTCAAGTCCATCCGGGGGAAGGATCAAACCAGACAGTTTTTGCAGAACCTCGGCTTTGTCGAGGGTGCAACGGTTTCGGTCGTCTCGTCCCTGGCGGGCAACCTGATCGTTTCGGTGAAGGATACACGCGTCGCAATTTCGCAGAAGATGGCGTCGCGGATTATGGTCTGAAGGGGGAAACGCAAAAAATGAGCAATCTGAGGAACACGCCCTGCGGCTCGACCGTTACCGTGCGTAAGATCGAGGGGGAGGGCGCGACCCGCCGCCGCATCATGGATATGGGCATCACCCGAGGCGCTGAGGTTTTCGTGCGCAAGGTGGCTCCGCTGGGCGATCCGATCGAGGTGACCGTGCGCGGCTATGAGCTTTCGCTGCGCAAGGCGGACGCGGAACGTATTCTGGTCGATTAAAAGTACGATATTTTTCTGCACAGGGGTTAGCAAATGCTAATCAATATAGAAAGGGGAAACAACATGTCGATTCGTTTGGCGCTTGCCGGAAACCCGAATAGCGGCAAGACCACGATGTTCAACGACCTGACCGGTTCGACACAATATGTCGGCAACTGGCCGGGCGTTACCGTGGAAAAGAAGGAGGGCCGCTACAAGGCGGACAAGGAGATCCGGATTACCGACCTGCCGGGCATCTACTCGCTGTCTCCATATACGCTGGAGGAGGTCATTACCCGCGATTTTCTGGTGAACGAAAAGCCGGATGTGATCGTAAACCTGGTGGATGCATCCAACATCGAGCGCAACTTGTACTTAACCACACAGCTGCTGGAAATGGGCATCCCGGTGGTTGTTGCGCTCAATATGATGGACATTGTCAGCAAGCGCGGCGACACGATCGACGTCAAAAAGCTGTCCGCAGCGCTGGGCGTGCCGGTCGTTGAGACCACTGCCCTCAAGGGCAGGGGCACCAGGGAGCTGATGGAGGCGGCCAAAAAGGCTGCGGCAGGCGCGGCAGCGCCGGCAAAGCACGAGTTTTCCGATGAGATCGAGAACGCGCTCAGCCAGATCAGCGGCCTTATCAAGGACGTGACCGAGGAGGGCCAGCGCCGCTGGTTCGCGGTCAAGCTGTTCGAGCGCGATGAGAAGGTGCTCGCACGCTTCCATTTCAGCCAGGACGTGCGCGACAAGCTGGAAAGCATCATCACCGCGGTCGAGGAGGAACTGGACGACGATGCGGAGTCCATCATCACCGACGCGCGTTACCAGTACATCACCGGGGTTGTCAAATCCTGCGTCAAAAAGAAAAAAGTCGGCATGACGGTATCCGACAAGATCGACCACATCGTGACCAACCGCATCCTTGCGCTGCCGATCTTTGCGCTTGTGATGTTTGTGGTATACTATGTATCGGTCACCTCGGTCGGCACGATCCTGACCGACTGGGCGAACGACGGCGTGTTCGGCGACGGCTGGTATCCGCTCGGCATCGGCCGCGCGGCATACGACGAAGCGACCGCCGCTTACGAGGACGATGTGGCGCGCCGCGACGCGTGGCTGGAAGCGGCCACCGGCGAAGGTCTGGACGTCAGTGCAGTCACCGAGCAGATCGAGGCGGAAGAGCCGGATGCTGCAGCTATCGAGCAGGCAGGCATGGCACTGGCTTCTGATCCGGCGGCTGCGGATGTTGTCGGTACAGTCGAGTTCGAGGACGAGGAGACCGGCGAGGTCACCACGGAGGAAGTCAATCTGGGCGTGTTTGAAAGCACGCTTGCCGCAGAGGAACCCTCCCCGGGCGACTATGGCTTCTACATCCCGGGTATCCCGGTGCTGCTGGATAACGTGCTGGGCGGCCTCGGCATTGCCGACTGGCTGTACAGCCTGATCATGGACGGCATCGTCGCCGGTGTCGGCGCGGTTCTGGGCTTCGTGCCGCAGATCCTCGTGCTGTTCATCTTCCTGGCTATCCTGGAGGACTGCGGCTATATGGCGCGCGTTGCGTTCATCATGGACCGTATCTTCCGCAAGTTCGGCCTGTCCGGCAAGTCCTTCATCCCGATGCTGATTGGCACGGGCTGCGGCATCCCGGGCGTCATGGCATCGCGTACCATTGAGCAGGAACGCGACCGCCGCATGACTATCATGACCACGACCTTTATCCCCTGCGGCGCCAAGCTGCCGATCATCGCACTGATTGCGGGCGCGCTGTTCGACAACGCGGGCTGGGTTGCATTCTCGGCCTATGTGATCGGCGTGCTGGCGATCATCGTTTCGGGCATCATGCTCAAGAAGTTCAAGATGTTCGCGGGCGAACCCGCTCCGTTCGTCATGGAGCTGCCTGCGTATCATACTCCGACGCTGGTCAACGTGCTCCGCTCGATGTGGGAGCGCGGCTGGTCCTTCATCAAGAAGGCCGGTACGATCATCCTGCTATCCACGATCGTGCTGTGGTTCCTGCTGGGCTACGGCTGGGAGAACGGCGCGTTCGGCGCGGTCGAGAATATCGACAACTGCATCATGGCGAGCATCGGCAATGTGATCGCACCGATTTTTGCGCCGCTCGGCTTCGGCAATTGGGAAATGGTTGTCGCGACCGTTACCGGCTGGATCGCCAAGGAGAATGTTGTCGCCACCTTCGGCCAGATCTTCGGCTTTGCCGAGGTCGCTGAGGACGGCGTGGAGATCTGGAGCAACCTGGCGGCTTCCTTCACCGCGGTCAGTGCGTATTCCTTCATGTGCTTTAACCTGCTGTGCGCGCCGTGCTTTGCGGCAATGGGCGCGATCAAGCGTGAAATGAACAACTGGCGCTGGACTTGTTTCGCAATTGGGTATATGATGGTATTTGCATACTGCATCGCGCTGATGGTTTACCAGTTCGGCGGCCTGATCACGGGCGAGCTTTCGTTCGGCATCGGCACAGTCGCGGCTATCATCGTACTGGCGCTCATGATCTACCTGCTGGTCCGCAAGCCGGCCAAGGTGGATGAAGGTGCGAACCTGCGCAAGATGAGCGTACAGGCAAACAGCTAAGATTTTTCGGAAAGGAGGCAAACCAATATGCCAACCCTGATTGTTGGTCTGATCGTGCTGGCGGTCGTTGTGCTCGCCCTGCGTTCGACCATCCGCCAATCCAAGTCGGGCGGCTGCTCGGGCTGCTCCGGATGCAGCAGAGGCTGTGCATCCTGTCATCAGGAGGGGCCTCCGGATCACAAAGATTAAATCATGTTTTCATCCTCTTGGGCCGTCCGGCGCAATAAGCGCCGGGCGGCTCTTTCATTTCAGGGATATCACGT
>USLE01000035.1 GCA_900555465.1 uncultured Butyricicoccus sp. | reverse complement strand
CCCTCCAGCAGGTCGCCGCGGCAGCGGTGCCACTCGAGCGCGCTGATGGACGCGCGGGCGTTCGCGCCGCGCTCGCCCTCGGCTTTTTTCAGGCCGTCCAGCTCCTCGAGCACCGCGAGCGGCAGCACGAGGTCGTTATCCTCAAAGCAGTCCAGCGCATAGGGCGCCTGGATCAGCACGTTGGTGTCCAATACATAGGTTTTCCGCATAGGTAGCCTCCCATTTCCGGCAGAAAGCGCAAAGCCAGACCCCCTTGCGGGAGTCTGGCTGATGATCTGCCTGTTGTCCGTCCGATTGCCTGCATGCCTTACACCCCTGTCGAGGTTATCCGGCTTTATTATAGCGCCCCGAGATTGACTTCGGATGAAATTCAGGTTATAAGTGCGTAAACCGGGAGCACCTGCGGCACGCGCCGTTTGAACCCGCAAGGCGGGGACAGGGCCGGAGAACGCGGTCTGCCGCCCTGTTCTCCGGCCCTGTCCGGTCTGTTCGCTTGGGGGTACTTATTTGCCCGCGATCCACGCCGGAAGCTCGCAGAGCGTTTGCAGCACATCGTCCGCACCGGCATCCAGGAAGGTCTGCCGCGCCTTGGCACACGCCTGTGCGCGCCCGTCCGCAGAAAGGGCTGCAAACTCCGCCTGCGTCAGCCCCAGCACGCTGCTGCCCTCGATCACGCCGAGCGACAGCACGCCCGCATTTTTGCCCTCGCGGATATCGGATACCGTGTCGCCCACCTTGACGACCTCATGCACGTCCGCGATGCCGAACTGCTGCATGTTGCGGAAAACCATATAGGGATAGGGCCGGCCGAAGCCATTGACGCTGTCCGGGCTGCACCAGTAATCCGGCGCATAGCCCTGCCGCGCGGCTTCCGGCACAACGACCGCCATCATGGAATCGGTGTAGCCGGTCGTCGAACCGATTTTCAGGCCCATTTCACGCAGCTGGGCCACGGTGTCGGCGACACCCGGCTTGGGGCCTGCATAGTCGGACAGGCTTTCCATCAGCTTTTCCTCAAACACCCGGTGGATCGCCTCGACATCCGCTTCCTCTGCAGCCTTTCCGGCCTGCGCCTGCCACTGCGCAGCGACGCCTTCCATTTGCAGCATGGTGCGGATATGGTCGCGCTTGAGCATCCCCATCGGCGCGCGGATCTCGTCCATTGTCGGCTGCACGCCAAAGGCGCGAAACGCCTTGTCAAAGGCTGCAACCGGGGCAAAGCAGCCGTAATCGACCGTTGTGCCCGCCCAGTCGAGCACCACCAGCTTCAGCTTGCCCATCTGCCCGCCTCCTTCAAAAAGTCCGCCATGATCGCGGCCAGCTTCTCAATATCCTCTGCATAGATCTCGCCGATGTTGCCGATGCGGAAGGTATCCGCCTGCATCACCTTACCCGGATAGAGCACATAGCCGCGCGCCTTGATGTAATCATACATCTCCTCGAAGGTAAAGGCGCTGCCCGCGGGATAGAAAAAGCTGGTGATGATCGGGCCCTGCACGGCTTCGTCCAGATAGGGGCGGAAGCCGAGCGCACCCAGCCGCTCGACGAGCAGGCGCTGGTTTGCGGCATAGCGCGCCGCGCGGGCGGGGATGCCGCCCTCCTCCGCCAGCTCCTCCATCGCCCTGGCGAAAGCCAGCACGACGTGGGTCGGCGAGGTAAAGCGCCATTTGCCGTCCTGCTCCATCGTTTTCCACTGGTCATAAAGGTCGAGGCTGAGCGAGCGCGCCTGACCGGCGCTCTGCTCCAGCAGGCTGCGGCGCGCGAGGATGAACGAGAAGCCCGGCACGCCCTGAATGCACTTGTTCGCGCTCGAGATCAAAAAGTCGATGCCGTAATCCGCTACCGGGATATCCACACCGCCGAAGCTGCTCATCGCATCCACGATGAAGGTGCGGCCGGCGGCTTTGACCACCGCGCCGACGGCTTCGATATCATTCAGGATGCCCGAGGTGGTCTCGCTGTGCACCATCGCGACGTGGGTGATCGCGCGGTCCTCGCGCAGCAGGCGCGCAACATGCGCCGGGTCGGGCTGGCGGTTGTCTGCCTGCCGGTAAAGCACATGGCACACCCCGGCATGGCGGGCAATATCCGCCATACGCAGGCCATACGCGCCGTTGGCGCAGATGAGCAGCTTGTCCCCCTGTCCGACAACGCTGGTGAGCACGGACTCGACGCCGAACGTGCCGCTGCCCTGCATGAGCACCGAGGTATATTCCGGCTCGGATACATGCGCCAGCTCCAGCAGGCCCGCGCGGATGCGCTGGGTGATCGCCTTGTAGTCGTCGTCCCAGGTGCAGTGGTCGAACAGCATCTCCCGCTTGACCGAATCGGTCGTTGTCAGCGGCCCGGGCGTGAGCAGCTTATAATTGTGGTTCATATCCATTCTCCTTTGGTCTGATACAAAGGAGGCGCGCTGTGCGCGCCCCCTTTGGAAAGTATTTTCGCTTATTTGCAGGACTCGCTCAGCGCCTGATGCTGCTGGAGCAGGTCAACGGTCAGCTTCTCGGGGAAGGTCTTGGGGTAAGCGGACTTGTTTTCCGCATTGGTCTCCTCACCCTCGTAGAGCGCATTGGGGTAATAGGTCTGCAGTTCCGCGCGGCCGTTCTCAATGATGCACTGCGCCATCTCCATCGCCTTGGGGTTGGTGTTCTCTCCCTTGTCCAGCACGGATACCGACTCGGTCAGCGAGAAATTGCCCTCGGTCGGGTCGACATAGTCGATCGGCAGGCCGTCCGCCTTGTCCGCCACCGCCTGCTGGCGCAGGCCGAAGCCCACAGCGACCTCGCCCGCGCGGCACTTCTTGAGCGGGCCGGAGCCGGAGGACTCGATATGGTCGCCTGCGTTGGCGTAGATGTCGGTCAGGACATCCTGTGCGCCGTCCTCACCGTATTCCGAGATCAGCGCCTGGATGAGCAGCCACGCGGTCGAGGAGGACTGGATATCGGTCACCGAAATCATATCCTTGTAGACCGGGTCGGCCAGATCCTTGATGCAGGTGGGCATGGGCAGGTTGTTTTCCGCCAGCACCTCGGTGTTGACGATGATCGCGCCCTCCTGGCTGGTGATCGGCGCGCAGTAGTCCGGGAATTCGTCGATCGTGTTCACATCAAAGGTCAGCGGCAGGAACATGTTGTTCTGCTCCTGTGCGCTTTCCGTGTAGAAGGTGGACATGGTGACGAGGTCAGCCTCCAGATTGGTGCCCTCGGCGAGCAGCTTGCCGCCCAGCTCGGAGGTGCCGAAGATCTGGAAGGTATACTGTCCCTCATAGCCGTTTGCGTCGAGCGCGTTTTTCATTGCAGTAACGGCCTCGTCATCCGCGTTGGAGTAGATAACGACCTGTGCGTTTTCCCCTGCGCCGGCAGAGGTGCATCCGGTCATCGAGGCGCATCCGCCGGCAGCGATCACGCCGGCAAGCATCATGGCAGCAATACGTTTCATGGGTTTCAGTTTCCTTTCTTTGCTCTGTGTTTTTACTGTTTTGCGATGCGCCAGCGCAGAGAAGACCGCACGGGCGATCAAATTGGTGAACAGAATCAGCAGGGACAGCACGAAAACCTCGTTGAATTTGTTGACATACTGCAGCTGCTTGATCTTGGTGGTGATGACCATCGTGCGCGCACCGGCGATGAAGATCAGCGTGGAGACCGTGACCATCGCGTTGATAAAGTAGTAGCTGAACACCTCGAGCAGGCTGGAGGCCGCGTTGGGCGTGACCACACGGGTGATGGTCTTGATCCAGCTGTCGCCCATCAGCCGGGCGGTGGTCTCCCACCCTGCGTTCATCTTGGAGAGTGCGTTTTTCATCATCAGGTAGGGCGTGGAGAAAAAGTGGATGATGTTGCACACGATCATCAGCGTGAAGGTATTCTGCAGGCTGGTGCCGGAAAAGCTGAACAGGAACGCGAGGCCGAGCACCATGCCGGGGATGGTATTGGTCACCAGCGCGATCGCTTCGATCACCTGCTTGCACCAGCGGTGCACGTTGGAGCGCGCGGTGATAAGCGCTGCGCCGTAGGCGATCAGCGTGCCGAACAGCGCGGTCAGCAGGGCGACGAACAGCGAATTTTTATATACCGTGAACAGCTCGCTGTCCTGCAGAACTGCCGTCACATGCTCGGTGGTGAAAGCGGTCTGATAGGGCCACTCCTCCACCATCGGCACGACAAAGATCACTGCGAAGATGGCGAGGATCGCGACCGACAGCACCGCCCCAATCGCGCCCCACCCGGTATCGCGCACCGGATTGCGCCGCAGGTCGGCGGCGGAGATGCGGTTGTAGCGGATGTTGAACCGCTCGAGGAACTGCAGCAGCGCAATGCTCAGGATGCTGGGCAGCAGCATTACCATCGCGACGACCGCGCCCTTGTTGAAATCGGGCACCGCGCCGAGCATCTGGTTATAGAGCACGGTCGCAATCACTTCGTACCGTCCGCCGACCGAGGCCGGGATGCCGAAATCGGTAAAGCAGAGGAAGAAAGACTGCAGGAACGCGCCCGCCAGCGTGCCGAGCAGCGGCCGCAGCACGGCGATGCGGAAGGTGGCAAGTGGGCTGTCGCCCATCAGCTTGGAGACCGTGATGGTCTTTTTGTCAATGAAGCCCATCGTGTTGTGGATGAGCAGGAAGGCGACCGGCACGGTGTAGATCACATAGCCGAGCAGCAGCCCCTGGAAGCCGTAGATATCAAACAGCTGGAAGCCGAGCAGACGGGTGATCAGGCCCTGCTTGCCGAACGAATAGATGATGGCAAAGCCGTAGGTGATGGTCGGCAGGAACATGGGCAGGGTCGCAACGCCCTGCAAAGCGCGCTTGAAGCCCGCCGGCAGGCCGGTATAGTGGATCGCATAGGCGAGCGCAAACGCGATCACGGTTGCGAGGCAGGCCGCAGCGCCGGATACGGCAAAGCTGTTGAGGAGCGCCTGCCCGAAGCCGTCCTGCGTCAGCACCTCGCTGTAAAACGCCGTGGTAAAGCCGCCCTCGTAAAAGGATTTCAGCAGCAGGCGCACGGCCGGGATGAGCAGGAACGCGGAAAACACGACGGTGACCGCAATAAAGATCGCCTTGATCTCGGTGTTTTTTCTCTGCATGGCCTTATACCGCCGCAGCCTGCGGGCCGCCGAACAGCGCATAGATATTGTTGCGCTTGATCTCCAGCTGGCTCAGGATAAACTTCTTTACGAACTCGTTTTCCGGGCGGTGGACGATCTCCTCTGGCCTCGCGTACTGGGAGATGCAGCCGTTTTCGATGATCAGCACGCGGTCGGACAGGGTCAGCGCCTCCTCCGGGTCGTGGGTGACGATCAGCGTTGTCAGGTGGAACTCCTTGGCGATGGTCTGGATGCGCTCCTTGATGGACTCCTTGATCACGCCGTCCAGCGCGGAGAGCGGCTCGTCGAGCAGCAGGATGCGCGGCTTCATGACCAGCGTGCGCGCCAGCGCGACGCGCTGCTTCTGGCCGCCGGAAAGCTGGTCGATGCGCTTGTTCAGGTGGTCGCCCAGCCCCAGCAGGGATATCATGTCCTGCACCTCCGCCTCGGTGGAGATCCCGGGCTTGTTGCGCAGGCCGTATGTAATGTTCTGCCGCACATTCAGGTTGGGGAACAGCGCATAGTCCTGGAACACAATATTAAAGCCGCGCTTTTCCATCGGCGTGCGGGTCAGGTCCTCGCCATTGTACAGGATCTGGCCTGCGTCCGCATCCAGGATACCCAGAATGATATTGAGCAGCGTCGTCTTGCCGCAGCCCGACGGCCCGAGGATGGAAACGATCTCCCCGTCCTCGACCCGGATTGAGATATCCTTGAGCACCGGTACGCCGTCAAAGGATTTGCCGATCTGTTTGAGTTCGAGCATATTTTACTCAGCCTTTCATCATTTTTCATTTCGCATTGTGCACGGCCATTATAGCAAGCCGGTTCCCCGATCTTCTATCTCAAAACGAAAAAGGTTTTGTAAATGTTTGAACAAGAAAAACAGGCTGTTTTCTGTAGCAAAACTACAGAAAACAGCCTGCGGCCGAATATTTTTTCGTTTTCTACGGGGTATACGCCTTGTCGCAGATGATCTGGCTCGAGCGGTCGAGCACCCCGGCATAGCGGTCGTAATCGCTCAGGATCACGCCCCAGTACAGCATGTCCACGATCGCGATCTGCGCCGTGCGCGAGAAGATCGCGTCGCCGTACAGCAGCTGCTCATTGGAGGAGCACAGGAGCACGTCTGCATACTGCGCAATGCGGGAATCGCGGAAATTTGTGAGCACAATGGTGTTCGCACCGCTTTTGCGGGCGGTCTCCATCACGTCGACCGTGTCGCGCGACGAACCGGAATAGGATACGCCGATGGCAAGGTCGTGCTCTGTCAGGCTCCCGGCGACGATCTTCTGCAGATAGCAGTCCTCATAAAACACGCACGGCAGGCCGAGGTACAGCAGCTTGGTGCACAGGTCGCGGCAGGTGACGATCGAATTCTCCACACCGAAAACCGCGATTTTTCTGGCGCTCCTGATCTGTTCCACGCAGTTTTCCATCATTTCACCAGAAATATATTTGAGCATGCTCTCCAAGCTGCGGATGGTCGTGGAGATGATGTGCGCAGGTACGGAAGCCACAGTCTCATCGGCGGACAGATCATAACCATACATGGCATGCGAGCTGCGGCGCCCCTGCTCCTCGACCAGCGCCATCTGAAAAGCGCGGAACCCGGAAAAGCCAAACGCCCGGATCAGCCGGAGTATGGTTGGCTGGCTGACGCCCGCCTGCTGCGCGGTCTGCGCCAGCGTCATCTGCCCGGCTTCGCCCAGATGCGCAAGGATAAAATCAGCTGCTTTCTGCTCGCTGGGCCGCAACGCAGCATAATGGCTTTCCAGCAGCAGACGCATGGAGATCGGCTCAGACATGGTAAACCCTTCCTTGTAGTAAATCTAACGCAAACTCAGTTTACCCGAAATGCGTATGCAGCGTAAAGCAAAACTACATCAAAAGCAGGTTAATTTCCCATTAAAAACAGCTTGAACCCCGTGACATCCCCTCAGGGGTATGGATAGGAGGTGGAGAATTTTATGTCCGCGGCAAAAGCTGTCGTTGCTGTGATGGGAACAAAAAAATCGCACTTTTCTTTTCAGAAAAGTGCGAAATTTTGGCGGAGACGGAGAGATTTGAACTCTCGCGCCGGTTTCCCGACCTACTCCCTTAGCAGGGGAGCCCCTTCACCAGCTTGGGTACGTCTCCATGTCAAGTGTGTAGTTTGGATGCCCGCCTGTAAAGTTAGCGGAGCGGGTGGGATGCTTTTGCAAAAGCAATTTTTTCACTTCCCACCCTGCGCTCCGTAAGAATTTGGCGGAGCGGGTGGGATTCGAACCCACGCGCCCTTTCGGACAAACGGTTTTCAAGACCGCCTCGTTATGACCACTTCGATACCGCTCCGTATCTTGCCCGATAAGCAAGAGATATTATACCCCATTATACGCGGTTTGTCAATCCTTTTTCAGCTTCTCTTCCCATTCTGCCTGCTTAAATCCGGGCAGGGCAAAATCCTCGCCCACGAGCAGCGGGCGCTTGACCAGCATACCGTCGGTCGCAAGCAGGGCAAACTGCTCGTCCTCGCTCATCTGCGGCAGCTTGTCCTTGAGCCCCAGCGCCTTGTATTGCAGGCCGCTCGTATTGAAAAAGCGCTTGAGCGGCAGGCCGCTCATCTCGTGCCAGGCGCGCAGCTCCTGCTCAGTTGGATTGTCCTGCTTGATATCGCGCACCTCGGCCGCGATCCCCTGCTCCTCCAGCCACTTGGCCGCCTTCTGGCAGGTCGTACATTTCGGATAGCACACAAACAGCATTTTTATCGCTCCTTTGTTATTCTGTCTCCTGCGGCTGTGCCGTGCTGCTGCACAGAACCGCCAATTCCGCCGCCAGCAGCACACACGCTGCCGCCGACATGCCGCCGCGCAGCAGCATCTTGCCCGACCAGTCGAGCACGTCCACGCCCATCAGGTAGCTCAGGGCCACGCCGCCTATGTCGGACACCGCCATCGTGATCGCGGCCGCGCTGAAAAACGCGAGCGACGCCGGACGCGGCTTGCCGTACAGCAGGCGCGCCAGATGGTAAAACGCGATGACCAGCATCACGTCCGCCACCAACCCGAATGCAAACGAGGGGAGCTTGGGGTCGACGCAGGTCATGCGGTAGTTGACCAGCAGATGCAGGCAGCTCCAGATCAGGGGTACCAGCGTCAGCTTGGCGGACTGCGACGTGATCGGGCTGCCCTGCGCCTTTGCCAGCGCGATCATGCTGAAGCCGCATCCCACCGACACCGCGGAATAGACGATCTCGAGCGCGCGCGCCCAGGCCGCCGCGTCCTCCTCGACCGTTGTGATCGTCAGGTACAGGTAGAACAGGCCGCCCGCAAACAGCAGCAGCCCCGAGATGACCGCCGCCATGCGGAAGCCCGGGCTCTGCGTGCCGAGCAGCTGCTCGAACGGTACCGTCTTTTTCGCGCGCAGCGGCGCCGCCAGCACCACATACGCCACTGCACCCGCCACCAGCAGCGCCGTAAAATACCATATCCACGCATCGCCGGCCCTGGGCAGGCCGGTCGCAATATCAAAGCCGTTCAGCACATGCAGCGCGCGCAGCACCACGCCGGGTATGCACAGCGCCACCGCCAGAACCGGCAGTGCTTTTGTCGTTTTCATTTGGTTCCCTCCAGCTAAGCGTTTGACATACAGATTAAGTAT
>USLE01000034.1 GCA_900555465.1 uncultured Butyricicoccus sp. | reverse complement strand
TCCATCTGCGCGTATTTTGCAAAAAACACCGGGTCGTCGTATTTATTTTCCTTCACGCCACTCCACTCCCTCTGGCTCGTCCTCGCCGTCCAGATGGCAGCCCGCGAACGCCTGCCGGTTGTTCTCGTAGATCAGGCGCAGGCCCTCGAGCGTCAGGTTGGGGTCGACCTCGTCGATCAGGTCGCAGTAAGAGGCCATCATGCGCCCCATGCCGCCGGTCGCGACCACGCGCGCATTGCCGCCCAGCTCCTTCTGGATATCCGTGATCACGCCGGTCAGCGCGCCCACATAGCCGCGCACCGCGCCCGACTGCATGGACTGCACGGTCGTTTTGCCGATGGCGTGCTCGGGCCGCTCAATGTCCACGCGCGGCAGCTTGGACGCCTTGAGGAACAGCGCCTCCATTGCGACCTTGAGGCCCGGGAAGATCGCGCCGCCCTGATACGCGCCGTGCTCGTCGATCGCGTCAAAGGTGGTCGCAGTGCCGATATCCACAATGATGAGCGGCTTGCCGTATTTTTTCACCGCACTGACTGCGTTGACCAGACGGTCCGCGCCGACCTCGCGCGGGTTGGCGTATTTGTTCTCAATGCCGATATCCACATCGCGCCCCGCGACCAGCGGCTGCACGCGCAGGTATTTGCGGATCGCGTTGATCAGCGTATACATCACCGGCGGCACGACCGATGCGATGATCACCGCGCGGGTCTCCGTGCGGTCAATGCCGTGGAAGTGGTAATACTGCGAGATCTGCATCCCCAGCTCGTCCGAGGTGCGCTCGGCGTTGGTCGAGATGCGGAACGAACCGCGCAGTCTGTCCCCTTCATATAATCCGAATACCATGTTGGTATTGCCTACATCTATGGTCAAAAGCATGTTGTTTTCCCCTTACCGTCCCAGAAGTTTTTCCCGCCGGAGCAGGCTGCCGTCCTCATCGAGGATCTCGAGCAGCTGCGCCTGTCCGTTTTCGACCGTCAGCCGCCCATAGCTCGCCGGGCCGCCGCGCGGCAGGCTGATGCTGCCCGGATTGCATACCAGCACGCCGTTTTCCCGCCCGATCTCCATGCGGTGCGTGTGCCCGAAGAACGCCAGCGCGCAGCCCTCTTCCCGGGCGCGGCGCGCCACCATGTCCGCCGAGGCATACACCCGTTCCCGGTGGCCGTGCGTCAGATACATGCGCACGCCGCCCAGGATCGTCACGCAGAACAGCGGCACATCCGGATCGAAATCGTTATTGCCGCGCACGCGGATCACGACCAGCCCGGGAAAGGCGCGCTCGATCTCGCGCGCATCGTCCGCGTGGTCGCCCAGATGCAGGACCGCATCGGGTTTTTCCCGCTCGACCGCATAGGCCATGCCCATATTATAGCCGTGCGAATCGGCAAACACCAGTATCTTCAAATCCTTACCGCTCCTTTCGCCGCGATAGCAGTATTTTACACCGTGGAAGCAGGCTTGTAAACCCAGAGAATCACATTTTTTCCCGCTAGGGCATATACTGGCAATAAACGATGCTTGGAAAGGGATGGGAACAATGCCCGATCAGAATGAGATCCTCCGCCGTCTGGCGGCACAGGCCGGCAATCCAAACGCGATCGACCAGCTGCGCGCGGCGCTGAACACGCCGGACGGCAAAAAAGCCGCGCAGGTGATCTCCTCGCAGCACGCCGCGACGCTCGAACGCGCCGCGCAGGCCGCCCAGCGCGGCGACATGGGCGAGGCGGCGCGGCTCGCCCAGCAGCTCATGCAGACGCAGGAGGGCGCGCATCTCGCGCAGCAGCTCCGGCAGATCTTCCGCAAATAAAGGGGGCATACCGCATGGATAACGACATGCTCTCCTCGCTGCTGAGCGACCCCGAGGCGCTGCAAAACGCCGTGCAGGCGGTCTCCGGCATGCTGGGCGGCGGGGAGCAGCCCGCTTCCCCGCCCGCAAACGACTACGACCCCACGGCCGACATGATGCAGCGCGCGCTGCCGGTCATCGGGGCGATCGTGCAGAGCGGGCAGGGCGCAGTGCGGCAGGAAAAGCGCGCGCTACTCAGCGCGCTCAAACCCTTTGTCACCGACGAGGTCGCGGGCCAGTTCGACCACGCCATGCGGCTGGTCAGCATGGCGCGCATGGCGCGCGCCGCAATGGGCCAGCTCGGCCAGGCAGGCCGCGCGGACGGCAGCGCACCGCCAGGCGGCAGCGACCCGCAGGCCCTGTGAGCCGGAAAGGAGGGCAAACCGCTTTTGTACAACCGCTATCTCACCGCGGCGGCCGCAGACGCGCCGCCGCTACATAACGAACCCCCGCGCAATGTATCCCGCGCGGACGGCGACCGCGCCGCTTCCGCATTTTCCGGGCTGTCGCGCGGGCTGTCCGGCCGGCTGCAAAACCTCCGGCTGGATATGGACACGATCATTGTGCTGGTCATTGTATGGTTCCTGCTGACCGGGGACGACGACGGCGACGGCATCGACTGGGAGCAGCTCGTCCTGATCGGTGTGCTGCTGCTGCTCGGGATCTGAACCGCGCCGCTGCAAGCGAAAGCAACTGCGCGCAGCACGGAAAACGGCAAAAAGCGATTTTGCGCGCCGAACCGGCACACAAAATCGCTTTTTCTGTTCGATATGCGCTCATATATCCCGCTTAAGGGTTCGCTTTGCGGCGCGGCCTGGGCGCAGGAAGCGCATCGCACGTCTGCCGGACAAGCTCCGCCAGAAAGGCACGGTCGTCCAGCTCCGCCACATAGAGAAAGCGCGCGCCTTCGTGCGGCTCGACGATCTCCGCGTCCGGCAACATGGCGCGCCCGGCGTCCGTGATCTTGAGGCACAGCATGCCGTCCTCGATGGTGGCAAAGAACTTGCCGTCGCACCACAGGCCGTACTCCCCGAACATCCGCTTGCAGGTGATCTCGCCTGCGTCCGCCAGCTGCTCGCACACATAGCGGACAAACTCCGGGCTGCTCGCCATGCTTACGCCCCCGTCAGCTGTTCCGCGGCTGCATCCGCCAGCCGCGCAAAGTCCTGGAGGCTGAGCCGCTCGCCGCGCACGCGCGCGTCCAGTCCGACCGAGAGCACGAGCTCGGTGATCTCCTCCTTGCCCATCGAACTGCCGAGCACCGGCCCGAGCGCGTTGACCAGCGTCTTGCGGCGCATGTTGAACGCCGCGCGCACGAGCGCGAAAAACAGCTTTTCGTCCTGTGTCTTAACTGCGGGCTCGGCGAGCGGCCGCAGCCGCAGCACCGCGGAATCCACCTTGGGACGCGGCACGAAGCAGTCCGCCGGCACGTCGAACAGGATCTCCGCGGCCGCGTGGTACTGGACATAAATGGTGAATGCGGAATACGCCGCCGTACCGGGCGCGGCGCAGATGCGCTGCGCGACCTCCTTCTGCACCATGACCGTGACCTGCTCGAACGCGCCGCTCTCGAGCAGCGCGGTGATCGCTGGCGTGGTGATGTAGTACGGCAGGTTGGCGCACGCGACCGCGCGCCCGTCCCCGAACTTCTCGCGGCACAGCGCCGCCAGGTCGAGCGCGAGCACATCGCCCTGCACAACCTCGAAATTGTCAAATTCCGCGAGCGTCTCGTCCAGCACGGGCAGCAGCGCGCGGTCGAGCTCGACCGCAACCACCTTTTCCGCCCGGCGGCACAGCTCCGCGGTCAGGCAGCCCATGCCCGGGCCGACCTCGACCACGTTTTTGGCCTCTGCCGCGCCACTCATCTCCGCGATGCGCCGCGGCACGCTCGCATCGGTCAGGAAATTCTGTCCGAGCGACCTGGAAAAATGGAAACCATGCCGTCCGAGCACCGCACGGATGGTTTGGATATCGCAAAGGTTCATTTGCAGCTCTCCTTTTGGCCGCGCACAAGCACGCGGCGCTGTTTTCCTATTAAAAATACCGTCTTACCTGGCTGCAGTACCGCCGCCAACTCTCTCCGAACTGTGCCGCGCACCAGCGCTCCTCCGCCTGGATAATCCAATGCGCTGCGATCTGGAAGACCAGCACCAGCGCCAATAGCAACGTCGACCGAGTCAGCAGCACACAGCCGATGAAATACACAAAATATGCTGCATACATCGGATGGCGCGACCAGCGGTACAGCCCGGTATGGTTCATGCCGTCCCTGTCCGGGCGTGCAAAGCTGACGACCGCCCCGGCCAGCAGCGCCAGTCCCGCCGCATACACTACAGCCCCCGCCGCCGTCAGCCAAACCGGCGCAGTGTGCACGGGCAGCAGCAGGATGGCAAGCAGGATGCCAACGTTCGCCGCCTGATAGACCCAGTATGCCGTCCGCTCCCTACCCTCGAGCGGTGCAAACCGGGCAGCGCGGACAAGCGCTTCACGGTTCAACCGCGCCAACAGCCCGAACCGCAGCAGGAAAAACGGCAGCAACAGAAAAAACCGATCCGCATGTTTTTTTCCTCCCCTGCGCCCGAAAAAGGCCGGCGGCACAAGCCGCCGGCCTTGCATTTTCTGTTATTCTTCGCCCTCGATCAGGCCGTAGCCGCCTGCCGCGCGCTTATATACAACAGCATGAATATTGTCGTTATCCGCGTTGCGGAAGAAGTAGAACTGGTGATCGAGCAGGTTCATCTGCAGGATCGCTTCGTCCACGCTCATGGGCTTGACCTCAAAGCGCTTGCGGCGCACGATGTCGAAGTCTTCCTCGGCAAGCGCAGCCTGCTGCTCAGCCATCTTATCGAATGCACCTTCGCGCAGCCGCTTCTCCAGGCGGGTCTTGTGCTTACGGATCTGGCGCTCAATGCTGCTGATCGCGCCGTCCACCGAGGCGAACATATCGGTCGTTGTCTCCTCGGCGCGGACGACCAGACCGGCCTGGCGCACCGTAATTTCCACCGTTTGCTTGCCGCGCAGCTCGCTGAAGGTCAGCGTGGTGTCGGAATCCTGTTGGAAGTACCGGTCCAGCTTTTCGACCTTGCGCAGCGCGTATTGCCGCAGATCGTCGTCAATCTTCATCTTTCTCTCGACGATGGTAAACTTCATAACATCATCTCCTAACGGGCTCAAGGCCCAAGTTACTTCCGCTGCCGCCGTACCGGAATACTCCGGCAGCGATATGGGATTTTGCTATCTTTAGTATACCACGCCTTCGGTGAAAATGTCCAATCTATTTTGTAAGAATTCACAAATTGTTCAGCACTTTCTCCAACGCCTCTTTCGCTCACCCGCCGCTCCTTTTTCCGCGCCGCAGGCGCGCATGCAATGAAAACGGCCGCGTTTGCGGCCGTTTTCATCAAATCCGGGGGCGTGTACCTCGGATTTGATACAGGGAAGCGATTTTGTGTGCCGCCTGCGGCGCGCAAATATCGCGCCCGAGCTTTGTCCGCGCCCTGCGCGGCAAAGCGCCTTCGTTTGAAGCTGTACGCTTCAAACGAATCAAATTTTCCCTTCCGCGTGCCGTGTCACATGGCAGGAGATATTCACTACGCACGGCAGGCCCGCGATATGCGTGCCGAACGGCTCGATCGCGCAGGAGAGCGCGGTCACCGTGCCGCCGAGGCCCTGCGGCCCGACGCCGGATGCGTTGACCTTGTCGAGGATCGCCTGCTCCATTTCCGCGTACAGCGGGTCGGCATTGTGCTCACCCACCGGGCGCAGCAGCGCGCGCTTGGCAAGGAACGCCGCCTTATCGCTCGTGCCGCCGAGGCCCACGCCGATCACGATCGGCGGGCAGGGGTTGGAGCCTGCATTCACACACGCATCCGCAATAAAGTCCACGATCTGCTCCTTGGTCGCGGCCGGGGTGAACATCTTCATCGCGCTCATGTTCTCCGAGCCGAAGCCCTTGGGCGCGACCGTGATTTTGATCCCATCGCCCGGCACGATCGAGGTATAGAGCACGCAGGGCGTGTTGTCGTTCGTGTTCTCGCGGCGCAGCGGGTCGCCCACCACGGACAGGCGCAGATAGCCGTCGATATAGCCGCGGCGCACGCCCTCGGTCACCGCGTCCTCAAACGCGCCGCCGGTGAGGTGTACGTCCTGTCCGACCTCAGCGAACACGATCGCCATGCCGGTGTCCTGGCAGACCGGCACGTCGTTTTCCCGCGCAAGGTCGCAGTTCGCGATCATCTCGCCGAAGATCTCCTTGCCGAGCGGCGACTGCTCGGCCTGCTGTCCGTCCACAAACGCCTGCCGCAGATCGGCGGGCAGGTAGTAGTTCGCGTCGATGCACAGCTGCCGCACCAGCTTTGTCACTTCCGATACGTCGATTGTCCTCATCTTTTCCTCCTGTATTCCAGTGCGCCGTTTACAAAAACGGCCTGCACCTGAGTTGTGATATCCAGCGGGTCGCCGCTCCACAGCACGCAGTCCGCATCCATGCCTTCCCGCAGGCTGCCGATGCGGTTTTCCATGCCCGCGATCTGCGCCGGGACGGATGTGACCGCGCGCAGCGCATCGGTCCTTCCCATGCCCGCGCGTACGGCCAGCATGAGCGCCATCGGCAGCAGCCGCAGCGGGATCTCCGGGTGGTCGACCGTGATCGCGGTCGGGATGCCCGCCTTGCAGAGCAGGCCGGGCGCCTCGTCGGTCAGGTGGCGCAGCTCGGGCTTGGAGCGGTCGGTCATAAACGGGCCGCACACGACCGGCACATGCTCCTCCGCGAGCAGGTCGGCGACCAGATGCGCCTCCGTGCCGTGGATAATGACCGCACGCAGGCCGAACTCCTTGGCAATGCGCAGCGCGGTGAAAATATCGTCCGCACGGTGCGCGTGGAAGTGCGCCTCCGCCTTGCCCCAGAGCAGCGGCAGCAGCGCTTCGAGCTTGCTGTCGTAATCCGGATCGTCCTGATCCGGGTCGTCCTCCGCCCGCGCCTTGCGCGAAAAATATTCCTTTGCCTTATAAAGCTGCTCGCGGATGAGCGCTGCGGTCGCCATGCGGGTGACCGGCGCTTCGTCCTTATCGTGGTAGACCGATTTGGGGTTCTCGCCCAGCGCGAATTTGATCGCGAGCGGCGCCTTAAGCACCATGTCGTCCACGCGCCGCCCGGCGGTCTTGAGCAGGGCGATCTGCCCGCCGATCGGGTTGGCACTGCCCGGGCTGACTGCAACCGTGGTCACGCCCGCCTCGCGCGCCTCCTGAAAGCCGCGGTCCATCGGATTGACGCCGTCGATCGCGCGCAGGTGCGGTGTGACCGGATCGGTGTCCTCGTTGCCGTCCGCGCCCTCGAAGCCCAGACCGTCCTCATACAGGCCAAGGTGCGAATGGATATCGATCAGGCCCGGGGTGAGCACACCGCCCTCCCCGTCCAGCATCTCCGCGCAGGCGGGCGGCTCGCCCTCGCCCATCGCGGCGATTTTTCCGTCCTCGAGCAGCACCCAGCCGGAAAAGCGGGTATCCTGCGCATCCATCGTCCATACCTCGATATTTTTAATCAGTGTTTGTTTCATGCAAATCCTCGAAAAAATGATTGACAATTTTGGAAATATATGGTATATTAATCATGGCAGTTGGGAGAACTGCCATGCACCGTTCATATCTTTATCCCCACAATCCTACTTTTGGCGCTCTTTCTTCGGAAAGGGCGCGTTTTTTTACATTTGAGGGGATTTTCCCGCCGCATCCGGATAAAAACAAAACCGAGGTCGCCCTCGGTTTTGGTGTTCAGCGGCGTCTGCGCGAACCGTTCTTGCGGTCGGTTGCATGGCGCACGTCTGCCTGACGGCTTTCGCTGTCCGACATGAACGCTTTCAGTTTATCCTCAAAGCTCATGGTGGCAGGGTCCTTGGGCGCCTGCGGCGCGCGGCCGCGCGGCCCGGCAGAACGCTGCTGGAAGCGCTGCTGACGCGGCGCATAGCCGCCCGCGCGCTCCTGACGCGGCTCCTGCGGCTGCGCCTTTTTGATGGACAGGTTGATGCGCCCGGCCTGATCGATGTTGATGATCTTTACCTTGACCTGCTGCCCTTCCTGCAAAAAGTCCTTGATATCGTTGACAAAACTTGCCGCAACCTCCGAGATGTGTACCATTCCCGACTTGCCTTCGGGCAGCGCAACGAACGCACCGAATTTCGTAATGCCCGTTACCTTGCCTTCTACGATAGATCCCACTGCCAAATCCATATAAGTTTTTTTGCCTCCGTTATTTCTTTCCCTACTACTTTCCGGACGTGTCCACAAAGACACGCTCCCCCGGCTCCGCATAGCTCAGTTCGTTGCGCGCCAGCTCGCTGATGTCCTCCTCGGTGATGCCTCGCTGCATCTCCTCCTGGAGCGCAGCATTCGCCTCCTGGTATTCCTGCACCCGCAGGGAAAGCGACTCCAGCTCCGCCTGCTTGCCCGCAATCTGCGAGCGCAGGCTGACGATGGTGACGACCGCATACAGCAGGAACGCCAGCATTGCAATTTTCACGATACCCGGCATCTTCCGTCCGGTTGTTCTCGCCATACTGCAGCTCCTCCGCGCACTCACTGATTCGAGTTTTATTTTATACCTTTCCTGCGAAAAATGGAAGAGGAATTTGCAATTTTTTTCGCAGAAGATCGAAATTTATCCGGTAACCCGCTGCGCTCTGCGGCGCGGCGGACCCACTGCGCGGCCGCCGCAACGGTGTTCCAGCCGCGCGCGGCAAGGCCAAGCAGCCCGCCCAGTACGGCCAGTACCGCGCCGCTGAGGCTCATGAAATACAGCGCCATCCCGCCCACCGCGCCGCCGATGACAAACCAGCGATCCTGTCCGGCCGCGAACACGATGCCGAATTCGAATAGCGCCGCCGCGGTCGCCAGCCAGAACAGCGCGTCGTATAC
>USLE01000033.1 GCA_900555465.1 uncultured Butyricicoccus sp. | reverse complement strand
CGTTACCATCGGCAAGGTGGGTGATAAGGAGATCGACTTTGTGTGTGAGGATCAGGGGCAGAAGCTGTATATACAGGTCGCATACCTGCTGACCTCGGAAGACACCATAGAGCGGGAGTTCGGCGTTTATGACCGTGTCCGGGACAACTTCCCCAAATATGTTGTCACCTTGGATGAATTTGATATGAGCCGCAATGGGATCAAGCACCGCAATATCCGTGATTTCCTGCTGCAGCCAGAATGGAACTGATACGATAGACATTATTATCACAACACTTTTCTTATGGGAAAGTATATATTTTCTGAAGCAATGGCATTCTGCTTCCGCAATATCATGGCTGGAGCGGGGAGCATTTTTCTCCCCTGCGTATCCGTTTTGCCGGTGAGAGGGCAGAGCAAGGCAAGCGATCTCCGCGATCAGCAGCTCAGGATCTACGCCGCTGTTAACAAAAAAGCTCTGCAGTCCCCAGCTTCGCTCACTCGTCTCTTGCGTCCATGCGCCGGCGCGCATATAATAGAGGCCAGAACATCGTCTTTGGAGGGCTCTGACATGGAATATCTCACCGCGCAGGAGACCGCGGAAAAATGGAACCTCTCACCCCGGATGGTGCAGCAGTTCTGTACCGCCGGGCGCATCCCCGGCGCTCGGAAATTCGGGAAATCCTGGGCCATCCCCGCGGACGCGGAAAAGCCCCGGGATCCCCGGCTTGCCCCCAAACAGGAGGGGGCGTCCGCTGCTACTCTGCTAAACCACGCCAACCTGATGCCCCTGATGAACACCCCTTTCCGGCCGGGTGAGTGTCTTGCCGCAGTGGAGGACATGGAGGCCGGCCTGCGGCGGGACATCGCTCAAGCGGAGTACTACTACTTCACCGGCCGGCCGGAGGAAGCAGCCCGGGCGGCGGAGGCCTGCCTCACCAGCCCGGACACGGGGGCGCGTCTGTCCGCCTGCCTGCTCTACGCCTATGCCAATCTCTCTATCGGGGAGATCCAGCGGGCCAGATTTGCGTTAGGGGAATTGAACGCTTCCCTCGCCGGCGCGGGGGAGCTGGTTCCCCAGTTCCAAGCGGCGGCGGCTTTTGTGACGTCGGCGGGGGCGGTGCTGCTTCACCTGCCGCTACCGGAGGAATTGCCCGAGGGGGAGCGTTTTCTGCCCTTGCTGCCGCCGGGGCTGCGGGCCTTTGCCCTCTATGTTAAGGCTCACTATCTCTATCTGAAAGGAGAATACGCCCACAGTGCCGGAACTGTGGAGGCCACCCTCTCCATGGGCGCGTCCAGTTACCCCATCCCCGCCATCTACCTGCACCTGATTGCGGTGATGGACTACATGAGTCTGAAGCAGACGGAGCGAGCCGAGGCCCATCTCCTGACGGCCTGGGAGATCGCCCGGCCGGATGACCTGATCGAGGGCTTCGGCGAACACCACGGGCTGCTGGGAGCCATGCTGGAGGCGGTCATCAAGCCGAACTGGCCGGAGGATTTCAAGCGGATCATCGACATCACCTACCGATTCTCTGCGGGATGGCGAAGAGTTCACAACCCCCTCACCGGCCACGATGTGGCGGACGATCTGACCACCACAGAGTTTGCCATCGCCATGCTGGCGGCCCGGGACTGGACCACCCAAGAGATCGCGGAACACCTGAAAATATCAGCAAATACGGTTAAAACTCACATCTCTGAGGCCATGCGGAAGCTGGACGTGGAGACCCGGAAAGACCTGAAGCAGTATATGCTTTTATAGGCGGAGAGGCCCTCAAAATAGGCTCCGGGGTCACCCGTTTTACCCCCCTGAACGGGCGATGGTATTCCCTCTTTTTTCCCTGTATAATAAAGATGCGACCAAGGAACTTACCTCGAAACTGCGGGGAGGAAAAGATGGAAATGCGTATCATCCCATGTGACAAACGGGGCGTCCCCCCTACCATCCGGCAGACGGGCTGGGCCAGTCTGTCCGCTTTCCCTGCGCAAAAGCTCTTCACGACGTTTCAAGAGGCGCGCTGCGTCCGCGGAAGATTCCGTGGGTGCGGCGCGCCTTTTTCGCCGCTCTGTGGAGGGAAGAGAGGGGGCTGCAAGATGGGGAAAACCAACCGCTATGAGCTGGACGGCGAAGTTTTGGAAATCCCCCTGCGCTGGGACGAGCGCACCCAAAGCTATGTGGAGGATTACGAGGACTACTATGACGGGCCGGCTTACACCCCGGCGGGCCGTCCCATCCTCTTGACCATCGAGGACGCCTGTCCCCATGCCAAGATGGTGGACGATGACCCGGCCGGCATCGACTGCGGCTCCTGTCGCCACTATCACCAGTTTCCCGGCTCCCTGCTGGGCGTATGTAATAACGAGAAACTTAAGAAAAAACGGCGTGGCCGCAGGAGCGGCCAGAGCACGAAGAACAAGGAGGAGAAGAAATGATACGAAAGAAACTGCGGAGTGTCTGCCTCGCGCTTGTACTGTGCTTGCTGCTGCCCGCCGCGGCGCTGGCGGCGGATGGGGATACGGTCTATGTGGGCGGCGAGGCGCTCAAGGGCACCGCAAGCGCCCCTGCCTACGCCAAGACGGACGCAAGCGGCACCGTCACAACAAATGGTGCAACCGCCGAAAACTACAACATCATGTGGGACGGCACAACCCTGACGCTCAGAAACGCGACGATTGAGCAAGCAAAGGAATATGGAAACAGTCATGAGAGCATGGCTATTTACCTCGCGTCCGGCAACATGAACCTTGCGCTGGTGGGCGAGAACACCGTGGACGCGCTGGGCGGCGGGAGCGCTGCCAGCTGCGGCATCAATCTGGGCAGCGGCAGCCTCTCCATAAGCGGCGCGGACGGCGCCTCTTTGGCGGTCTATGGTGGGCCTACTGAGCGTGGCAACAGCTGCGGCATTTACGCCAACGGCACGATCACCATCAACAGCGGTACTGTTACCGCCACAGGCGAGTCTGCGTCCGCAGCCAGTTACGGCATTTGCGCCCGTGGTGCTGTCACCATCAATGGCGGCACCCTTAACGCCGCGAGCAGGAAAGCTCAGGGGGATAGCTGCGGCATTTACATCACTAATTCTATCACCATCAACGGCGGCGATGTTACCGCCACGGCTGGTGATGCTGGTGGAAATAGCTATGGCATTCACACCGCTGCCCGTTCGACCGATATCACTGTCAACGGCGGCAGCGTTACCGCCACGAGCGGAGAAGCTAAGGGGGACAGCTGCGGCATTTTTGTCGAAAGTAAAGAGTGGGCATCTATTTACAGCAGTGCCGCCATCAACGGCGGCAGCGTTACCGCCAAGGGCGGTGATGCTGTCGGGACGGGGTGGTATAGCTGCGGCATGAAAGTCGATGGCAATTTCACCATCAGCGGTGGCACCGTCAATGCCACGGCTGGTGATGCTCTCGAAATCGGGGGCAACAATTATAGTTTGGGTATTTTTTCCTATACTGACTTGACCATCTCCGGCGGCGAGGTCACAGGCATTGGCGGCACAGGAGGATTGAGCAGTGGCATTGTCTGCAATGACATACTTACAATCACGGGCGGTACCGTAGTGGGCGAGGGCGGTCCCCTTGCGGGGACGAATATCCAATATAGTGCTGGCATTAACGGAATTGACAAAGTTAAAATCTCTGGCGGCACCGTTACAGGCACAGGCGGAGATACAGAGGCCGGTGACAGCTTCGGTATTTGCACGGGCGATACGACGGCAGTCGATCCTGTCCAGCTCACCATCCAGAACGCCACCGTTACAGCCACCGGCGGTACTGCCGCCAGCGGAAACAGCAGCGGGATTTCCGCGACGAATACAAGAGCCGATGTTGAGGTCACCATCGAAAACGCCGCCGTTACGGCTACCGGCGGCTCCGCCGGTACTGGCAGCTATGGCATTCTTGCGGAAACTACCGACACTGACAAGTCCGCTGACGTCACCATCAACGGCAACTCTGTCGTCCGCGCCAATATGACTGGCGAGAAGGGTGTTGACGGCGAGCCGATCAGCGGCAATACAATCAAAAAAGAAAACAGCATCGTCTTTGAGAACGGCGATGGCACCGTGTACGGCACTGTGACCTTGCGGGAGGATTTGACCGTTGGTGCGGACGAGAGTCTGACCATCCCGCAGGATGCTGCGCTGACCATCCCGGATGGCACGACCCTGACCATCGGGCAGGGCGGCACCCTGACCGGCAATGTGAACGGCAATCCAGCCATCTACGCCGTCACTGTACTGACTGACGGCAACGGCACCGCGTCCGCGTCCGAAATCTACGCCGCGGCAGACGACACCGTCAACCTCACCGCCACCCCCGACAGCGGCTATCACTTCGAGCGGTGGGAAGTGGTCGGCGGCGGCGTGACCGTTGAAAACAACGCCTTTACCATGCCCGCTCAGCCTGTGACCGTCAAGGCCATTTTTGCCCGAAATTCCAGCGGCTCCAGCAGTTACACCATCACTACCCCTGACGCGGAACACGGCACTGTCGCCGCCAGCCCCAGCCGGGCTTCCAGCGGGACCACCGTGACCATCACCGTCACCCCGGACGAGGGGTATGAGCTGGGTGAGCTCATCGTCACCGATGCCAACGGCGACGAGGTCGACCTCACCCGTGAGAGCGCCACCAAGTACACCTTTGAGATGCCCCGAAGCCGGGTGACAGTAGCGGCGTCCTTTGTCGAGAGCGCACCGGAGCCGCTGCCCTTTGACGACGTGGATGACGGCGACTGGTTTGCCGACGCGGTGCGTTTCGTCTATGAAAACGGCATGATGAACGGCACCGGCGATACCACCTTTGCGCCGGACGCTACTACCAGCCGGAGTATGATCGTGACCATCCTCTATCGTCTGGAGGGCGAGCCGGTTGTGGATGACGCGATGGACTTCTCCGACGTGGCCGGGGATGCGTGGTACACCGATGCTGTCCGCTGGGCAGCCAGTGAGGGCATCGTCGGCGGCTATGGCGACGGCCTGTTCGGCTCGGATGATCCGGTGACGCGCGAACAGCTTGCCACCATCCTGTACCGCTACGCGGTTTACAAGGGCTATGACGTGTCCATCGGTGAGGATACCAACCTCCTCAGCTACACCGACTTTGCGGATTTGAGTGAGTATGCAATCTCCGCTATGCAGTGGGCCTGCGGCGCGGGCATCGTGAACGGCACCAGCGAAAGCACCCTCACACCGCAGGGCGAGGCCACAAGAGCGCAGGTGGCCGTGATGCTGGAAAGGTTTTGCGAACAATACCAGTGATGCTGTATAAGCAACGCCTGGGGGCGGAGTGCGATCTCCGCCCCCAGGCTGCTTTTGTGAAAGCAAGCTGATTTATGTGGTCTCTCTGGCTACGGACGCCGACACCGGCGATGAGACTGTCATCTGGACCACCTCCCCTTTGCGGATGCCCTCAAGTACTATGCCTGAAAAAAGTTTTTCCGTGCCTTTGTGGAAGCGGACGGAGAGCGGAGGGGCATATGTCCAGCGCCACCACGCTGAACACATACTCTCATGGCATTGATGAGATGCAGCAGAGGGCGGCAGTAAAGATCGACCTGTGCATCACCAAGGTGGAAATCAAACCGCAAGGGGAAAAACCAAAGAGAGGATCATGACCACCTTCCAGAAGAGAAAGTTGTGGAGTCAAAAGACACAGAATAGCCCGCTGGGAGAGAAGATTCCCCCAGTGGGCCGGTTTTCGCTATCTGCGGGAAATATGTGGTCGGGCAGTGCTTGGAAAAAAGAGCCGGAATTTGTGCTGAACAGGTGGCCATTTGACAGACAATATGCAATATTCAAGGCGAATAATTGAAGATCCCTAACTTGTGCTAACACAATCAAAGATATACTGCCGTGTAGAAGTGACAAGCAAGGAGGAGTCCGGCAGAAAGGTGGGACGACTGATCATGGTATCGGTAGTTTTGCCATTTTGTCTTCGCATAAAAGGAGAGCGCTGGGCAAGCATATTGCAGATACCGGCCTGCGCAATGATCTGCTGAACGACCGTGATCGGATGCCGGCTATGTGCAGGAAGAAGGAATGATTCGTTTCGAATTGCTGCGCCGAGGATATAATGCCACGGTCGGAAATTTGGAGGTCGATTTTGTATCAGCAAAAGTCGATGATAATCACGATATGCAGTGGACGAAATCGTTGCTGCGCGAGAAAATGCGCAGGCGTGACTGCCACTTCTGCAAAAGACCGCAGCTCATTATGAAAAGCTTGTACTGACACTGCAATGCAGCGTTGAAGCCTTCTGTGAAGGGGACTGTAAGGTCAACCTGACCGACTGGTTGGTGGAGGTGTGGGGCGATGGTTTTTGCCGGGCAGTGAAGCCGAAAAGTTGGTGTTTATTTGGTGTTTATCTATCTGAAACTAAGTGAACCAACTTTTCGCAACTGAACTTTAATTGCATATAAATGCCGTGATTTGATGCAAAATATGCAATTTTGATCACTTATATCCGCTTAATTGGGACTCCGACTCCAAAGGCCGTGCGTTCGAATCGCATCGGGCGTACCAAATCAAGCCGTTATTCCGAAAGGAATAGCGGCTTTTTTGTAAATATTTCAGGCGATAAAAACAGGGGCGAAAATTTGGCGTCCGCTGTGGCGTCCATTCGGACGCCCAAAACAATAGGGGAAGACGAAAAGATATCTCAGTATATAAAACCAGCCAGAAGTTGTAACCGTCTAATCCCCCGACGAATGGCTGGCCATGAAGCAATAGTCATGGGCCTCAGGCTGTTCCGCTGCTATTGTCAGGCGGGACGAGAAAATGACACCATTCTGTGCTCCGGACATATGCACAATTTCCGAATCCCAAATGCCGCGCTCCAGCTCCTCGTGTGAGGACTGGAGCGCGGCGTTGCTGCTTGGGGCCTGAGATTTAACTGCCTTGCTTCCCGTATAATGTCCGGCACCATATCATCGCACATATCCATAGGTGATTCAGAGGGCTGTCCGTTATCTGCTGTTCCGCGCGTAAAGCTTATCATCCGAGTTTCTGCTGATGCGGTCCGAAGCGCATAGAAAACCGGCGTGCCACTTTATTGAGAAAAAGCACGCCGGTTCTTTTAGCGGACCTGTTTGTCAGCCAATAAATTCATTTGTGCCTACCGCGTCCCTATCATTATCCGTCTTCCCTTGTGAGCGTTTTTGTTTCTTTAAGGGTACGTTTTTTGCGGTAGAAGACGATTTGGCAACAGCCATGCATGGTTAATCCGGTCTGTTCAAAGACATTCGGACTGAACGCGTTCTGTGAAAATCTTCGGGTAAAAGGATATACACAGTTGCATCATGCAGCGTTCTCGACAAAACGCATCAAGATGGTTGCAACCTCCGCGCGGGTCGCATTGCCCAGTGGTGCGAGCATGGAATTGTCAGTACCGTTCATCAGTCCATCCTCAACCGCCCAGTTCATCGCATCAACTGCGTAATTCGAAACGCTGGCATAATCTGCAAATTGCTCGATCACCGCATCGTCCGCAGTCGTATCATTGCCCTGGAACTGCGCATAGCGGTAAAGCAGCGCGGCCATCTGCTCGCGGGTGACCGGTGTATCAGGATCGAACCGATCCGGTTCCGTACCGCTCACAATGCCATTTTCCGCTGCCCATGCAACATAAGGGGCATAATATGCGTTTGCGTCCACATCCGAGAACTGTGCAGCCGACTGCTCTCCATCCCCCTCTGCGTCAGCCAAGCGTCCAAGAACGGTTACGAACATACCGCGGGTCATTGCGGTTTCCGGCTCAAAAGTAGTGGCGGTGGCACCGGTGAACAGGCCTGCCTCCACGACATAGTTGATGGCATCCTTTGCCCAGTGTCCTTCGATATCGGCAAAGTCTACCGTCCGTTCGATCAGCTGCCCGTCGTAAGTCCTGCTGCCATCCGCATTGAGCGTAATTTTGGAGAAGAAGTCATCCCAAACGATCTGCGAAATTTCCGGCGTATATGCGTGCGGCGAATTTTTCACTTCAGAGAACCGCACAAGCGGGATACCGTTTGCGTCGTAATAGTTACGGGTCACAAAGATTCCGGACGAATCGGTTGTGATCTCCGGATTTTTGGATGTGCCGTTATAGCTCGTCCAGTAATCGATGGTCAGCGCATCGGTCGAGCCCGGCTCAAGCTTTGCTGCGCCATCCGTGTCGTATTCCGCCTTCATGTTCCATACCGGAATCGGATCCGTGGTGATCTCCAACGTATCCTTATACGCGCCCATATTGGAGCCGATCGGCGCATAGGCGGCAAAAACGTCGGACATTTCCATCGCCAGCAGCCAAACTTCACAGGAACCGTTGGAATGACCGGTCGCATAAACGCGCGACCGATCAATGCTGTAGTTTTTTTCGGTTTCCGAAACCAGCGTGCGGAAGTAGGCGACATCGTCCGTCGGATTGCCGACCTCCATACCCATCAGCTCATTGTTCCAGAACGGCACCGGGATATTGCCCATCACATCATCGGTCGGGTAACCCTGTGCGAAAACGACGATAAAACCGTTTTCCTCCGCCACATCCTGCCAGCGGCTATCGCCGGTAAACGCGGTCATTGCGCTGGAATAGCCGTGGATCGCTACCACCAGCGGCACCGCAGTCCCTTCCTGATAGGAACTCGGCACATAGGTCATCCAGCGGCGCAGCTTGCCGTCCACCATCTGCTCGGTGACGAAAAAGCCGGTCTCTCCGTCATTGGTATGCTCCACCATCCACTCGAGGCGGCCGCCCGGTGTGCCGACAAAGCGCTGCACCTGGGACAGAAATTCGTCGTACAGTACTTTCGGCGTGATTTCATCTGCATTTTCGCTGTCGGTCACCCAGACACGCACCGCATCATTCGCATAGGCCTGCTGCGCGTATGCCCCGGCCTCCGCTGTTTCGACATCTGCGGCCTCCACCCAGTAATCGGCGGAAAGGCCCGTGTCCTCCGCGTCGATCAGCCAGGTCGGCACCGGGATCTCGCGGTTGGGGATCTGCAGTTCCTCCTGTCC
>USLE01000032.1 GCA_900555465.1 uncultured Butyricicoccus sp. | reverse complement strand
CGGGCGCGCCCCTGTCCCACGGGCAGTAAAAAAACGGACGGAAGCGGTCTGCTTCCGTCCGTTTGCTTATATTATCCGTTTTCCGCCAGCATATCGTGCAGCGCGCGCCGCACCTTGTCGAGATCCGGGTCGCACAGCAGCGGCAGCGTCTCCGCCAGCCGCTCGGGTGCGAAGTCCCACCAGCGCACGCGCAGCAGCAGATCGATCATCTCGTCGTCGAACCGCTTTTTGACAAACCGCGCCGGGTTGCCGCCGACCACGCTGTACGGCGCCACATCCCGGGTCACGACCGAGTAGGCCGCCACGATCGCGCCGTCGCCGATCTTCACGCCCGGCATGATCACGCTCTCGCGGCCGATCCACACGTCGTTGCCGATGATGGTGTCGCCCTTGCGCGGCAGCTCGGAAAGATGGTCGGGCGTGTTACGCTCCCACGCGCCGCCGAACACATGGAAGGGGTAGGTGGTCACGCTGTGCAGCCGGTGGTTTGCCGGCCCCATGATAAACTTCGCGCCGCTCGCGATCTGGCAGAACCGGCCAATCACCAGCCTGTCCCCGAATTCCGGCCAGTTGAACAGCACATTGTTGCGCTCAAAGCCCGTGGGGTCGTCCGCGTCGTCGTAATAGGTGTAATCGCCCACAAAGATGTTCGGGGCGGTGATCACGTTCCTGATAAAGCACGAGGTCTTGTATTCGTTCGGGAAAACCTCGTTCGGGTTGGGAAAATCGTGCATTTCGTCCTCCTTATGCGCTTTTGGTATCACCTCCATGCAGATTTTCCCATGCAGCAGCGACCGCCCGCTTTTTCCTCAGTTTCTTCATCTGTTTCCGCTTCCTTTATCTATTGCACGCTGTCGCGCGTGTCGATGTCATATAGTTCCCGCTCGCTTCCCGCCTGCACGAGCACGCAGTCCGGCCGCAGGAGCAGCGGCCTGCCGCCGCCGTCGCCGCGCAGCGCGCGCAGCTCGGGCACGAGCGCGGCCGAGAACAGCGCCGGGTTGCCCCGCCGCTCGCCAAAGCCGACGCGCGCACAGACGACACCCGGCCGGGCCGCGTCCAGCAGCCTGGCAACGGTATCCGCCGTCAGATACGGCTGGTCGGCCACGACCGACACGACAAAGTCGCCCGCGCGCACGTCGAGCGCGTCCAGCCCTGCGCGGATGGTGTAGGACTGGCCTTTTTCGCTCTCCGGGCTGTACACCGCGCGCACGCCGCACGCCCGCGCGCCGTCCAGCACCTCGTCATACCGCGAGACCACGGTCAGCGTGCAGTCGTCCCGCGTTTTAATAAGCGAGACGAGCATGTCCAGCCCGTGGCGGTAGAGCGGCTTGCCCTCCAGCTCATACAGCAGCTTGTTTTCCCCAAAGCGGCGGCTGTTCCCGCCGGCGAGATACAGGATGTGCTTCATTCCTGCCCCTTCTGAATGCCCCGGAGCACCTTTTCCGGCGTGATGGGCAGCTCGCGGTGCCACACGCCGGTCGCGTGCGCGATCGCGTGCGCGATGGCGGGCGAGGGCGTGTTGATGACGATCTCGCCGATCGACTTTGCGCCGAACGGGCCGGTCTGCTCATAGCTGGACTCGAACTCGACGCGCAGCTTGCCCATATCCAGACGGGTCGGGATCTTGTACTGCATGAACGAATTTTCCATGATGCGGCCGGTCGGCTCATAGGTCACGTCCTCGAACAGCGCCATGCCGATGCCCTGCACGATGCCGCCCTCGGTCTGTACGCGGGCAAGGTTCGGGTTGAGCGGCGTGCCGCAGTCCACGACCGCCGCATAATCCAGCACATCCACCTGCCCGGTCTCCTTGTCCAGCTCGATCTCGACCATGCCGACCATGAACGGCGGGGGCGAGATGGGCGAGGAGTGCGAAGCCGTGGCTTCCACCGCGGTTATGTTGCCGCACATGGACCTGGTCGCGATGTCAAACAGCGAAACCTCGCCTGTGCCGTCGATCCTGCGCACTGCGCGACCCGCGAACTCCAGCTCGTCCGGCTTGCAGTCCAGCAGGTCCGCCGCGATCGCGCAGATGTTTTCTTTCAGCTGGCTGCACGCCTTTTCGACCGCCTTGCCGGTGACATAGGTGGTCGAGGACGCATACGAGCCCGAGTCGTAGGGCGAGGCGTCCGAGTCCGCGCCGAACACAGCAATGTCGTCCATCGAGCAGTCCAGACACTCGGCCGCCATCTGGGCAAGGATGGTGTCGCAGCCCGTGCCCATGTCCGCCGCGCCGATGATCAGGTTATAGAAGCCCTCGTCGCTCAGCTTGATGGTCGCAGAGCCCACGTCCACGCCCGAAATGCCCGAGCCCTGCATGGCCATCGCCACGCCCGCGGTGCGCACCTTTCCGTTCCCCATGTCGCGCACGGGGTATTTCTCGTCCCAGCCGAAGATCTCCTTGCAGCGCGCCATGCAGCGGTCGAGCGCGCAGGCGTTCGCCGGTTCATTATAGTATGCCGGCATGATCTGTCCCTCGCGCACCATATTCTTCTCGCGGATCGCGACCGGGTCGATCCCCAGCCGGTCGGCCAGCTCGCTGACCGCGCTTTCGACCGCGAAGATGCCCTGCGTCGCGCCGTAGCCGCGGTATGCGCCCGCAGCCTGCACGTTGGTATACACCACGTCGTAGGCAAAGCGGAACGCCTCAAGGTTGCCCGTGTACAGCGGGATGGATTTGTGGCCGGACAGGCCGACCGTGGTCGGGCCGTGCTCGCCGAACGCGCCCGTGTTGGACAGGGTGTATACGTCGATCGCGCGGATGACGCCATCCTTGTTCGCGCCCACGCGCACATGCACTTCCATCTCGTGGCGCGGCGAGCCTGCGATCTGGCATTCCTCGCGGGTGTAGATCATCTTGGCGGGTTTGCCGGTCTTCCAGGTCACGAGCGCGGGATACACCTCGGCCACGACCGTCTGCTTTGCGCCGAAGCCGCCGCCGATGCGCGGCTTTTCGACGTGGATCTTGCTCTTGGGGATGTCCAGCGCGTTCGCGATGATGCGGCGCACATGGAACACGATCTGCGTGGACGAAATGATGTGCAGGCGGCCGTAGTGGTCGATCTCGGTATAGGTGCGGAAGGTCTCCATCATGGCCTGCTGGCAGGCCTTGGTATGGTAGACGTGGTCGACGACCTCGTCGCAGTCCGCCAGCACCGCGTCCACGTCGCCGTCGCCGCAGGTGTCGCTCGCGCACAGGTTGCGCTGGTTATCCGCCCCGACCGGGCAGAGCGAGCGCCAGTTGTCCTCCGGGTGCACGAGGATCTTGTTGTCCTTGGCCGTGTGGATGTCGAGCACCGGCTCGAGCACCTGATATTTCACTTTGATGAGCTTTAACGCCTTGTCGACCGCTTTTTCGCTCTCGCCCGCGACGATCGCGACCGCGTCGCCCACAAAGCGCACGCGCTGATCGAGGATCAGCCGGTCATAGGGAGACGGCTCGGGGAAGGTCTGTCCGGCCATCGTGAACCGCTTTTGCGGCACGTCTTTATAGGTGAACACGCACTCGATGCCCGGCACCTTCATCGCGATGTCGGTGTTGATCTCTTCGATGAGCGCATGGGCGTGCGGGCTTCGCAGCACCTTGACCACCAGGCAGTCGTGCGGGGTGACGTCGTCCACATAGGCGGGCCCGCCGAGCAGGAGCTGCATGGCGTCTTTTTTGCGCACTGGCTGGTTTACCACGCGGAATTTGCTTTCGCTCATGCCTGCGCCCCCTTTCTGCTGTCCAGATACGCGCGGATGCCGCGCAGCTGGCCCTCATAGCCCGAGCAGCGGCACAGGTTGCCCGCGAGGTAGGCGCGGATCTCGTCGTCCGTCGGGTCGGGGTTTTCGCGCAGCAACGCGATGGTGTTCATCACAAAGCCGGGGTTGCAGAAGCCGCACTGCTCCGCGCCCTGGTCCGCGATAAAGCCCACGAAATCCTCGGCTTCGTCCTGCAAACCCTCGAGGGTCTGCACATGGTGGCCCGCCGCGCGCGCGGCGAGCACGCTGCACGACAGCACGGGCGTGCCGTCCATGAGCACGGTGCACAGACCGCAGTTTGCGGTCTCGCAGCCGCGCTTGACCGAATAGCAGCCGTGGTCGCGCACAAAATCGATCAGCAGGGTGTCCGCGTCGATGGACGCGGTCACCGGTTTGCCGTTGAGCGTCAGTTTGATCTCCATGCCTTATCCCTCCTTCGTGAGCGCCATCGCTGCGCGGCGCACCAGCACCTTGCAGATCTCGCGGCGGTAGTCCGCGCTCGCGCGCATGTTGCCGCCCAGCTCTGCGCGGGCGGCGATATCCTCCGCAAATGCGCGGGCGCTCTCCTCTGTAATGCCCTGCGCGAGCACGCCCTTGTCGTCCGCAAATGCGACCGCGGGCATGGGCCGCGCGCCGATCACGCAGGTGTATGCGCCGTCCCGCTCGCCCAGCGCGCAGGTCAGCACGGGGAAGTCGGTCGAAATATTGCGCTGGGACAGGTAGACCACCCGCCGCGGCGCCTTGGGCACGGTGACCTGCGTCAGGATGTCGCGCGTGGTGCGCGGCAGCGCGGCAAAGTCCGCGAGCGGCATCTCGCCCGCGTGGTGCAGCGTGACCGTTGCGTCCAGCGCGAGGAACAGCGTCAGCACGTCCGAGAACCCGAACCGCCCGAACAGGCTGCCGCCCACGGTCGCGCAGTTGCGGAACTGCACGCCCACGATGTGGCGTACCGCCTCTTCCATCGCGCCATGCGTCAGCGCAGCCAGCCCCGCGTGCTGCTCGAGCGCGCGCAGGGACACCATTGCGCCGATGCGGTATGCGTTTTCATCCTCCTCGATCCTGTCCAGACCCAGGTCGCACAGGTCGATCGCCGTGCCGATGTTCCGGTGCTGCATCTTGAGCCACAGCATACCGCCCAGCACCACATTATTTTTCTTTTGGCAAAGCGTATACGCTTCGTCCAGGCTCTCCGGCCTGATATATTGCCCGATCGTCAACAAAGCCCATTCCTCCGTTTTCCTTTGATGGACGCATGGTATTGATGTGCTTATCATACCATGCCAATGCGGAAAATACAATTTTCCGCGCGTTTTTTCGTTATCCTATTTGCAAAATAACGCTTTCCGTGCACAAAATGCGGCGCATGACAAAACCGGCTGAAGCCAGCCGGTTTTTCAGGTCCCTTCCGCTTGCTTATTCGCGGAACTGGATGGTCTGCGTTTCCGCGTCCATGCCGTCCACAATCGCGAGCGACTCGACGCGCAGGCCCTTTTCGCGCAGCATCTTGCCGCCGCACTGGAAGCCCTTTTCGATCACAATGCCGATGCCGGCCACGTTTGCATGCGCCGCCTCGACGATCTGGCACAGGCCCATCGCCGCGCAGCCGTTGGCAAGGAAATCGTCGATGATCAGCACGTTATCCCCCGGATTGAGGAAGCGGCTGGCCACGATGACCTCGTAGCGGCGCTTGTGGGTAAAGGATTCGATCGGCGCGGACAGCATCGTGCCGTCCAGATTGATCGACTGGGATTTTTTCGCAAACACCACCGGCACGTTAAAATACTGCGCCGCGATCGCCGCGATGCCGATGCCGGACGCCTCGATCGTCAGGATGCGGTCCACCTTGACATCCGCGAACCGGCGCTTGAACTCCTTGCCGATCTCATTGAACAGCTCGATGTCCATCTGGTGGTTGAGGAAATTGTCCACCTTGAGCACATTGCCCTCTTTGATCACACCGTCTTTTCTGATTCGCTCTTTCAAAAGTTCCATGCTTTCGCTCTTCCTTGTCCGTTTCGTCTTTTATTAAGCATACCATTTTTCGGCCGCGGTGTATAGATTTTTTCGACAAAAATTTCAGGTGCTGTGATTTGCCCCTCCTGCGCGGTATCCTCCCGCAACGCTGCGCGACCGCAAGGACCGCATGAGCATGTATTCCGGGCTGGAGGTGCGCGTGCCGTTCTGCGACCACCGCATTGTGGAATACGCCTATAATATGCCCTGGGCGTTCAAGGCGCTGGACGGGCGGGAAAAGGGCATTGTCCGCAAGGCGTTCGAGCGCGAGCTGCCGGAAGAGATCGTCTGGCGTAAGAAAAGCCCCTACCCCAAGACCTTCCATCCGGTTTACACCAAACTGTGCGCGGACTATGTGCGCCGCATCTTTGCGGACAGCGAATCGGTCGCCGCCCGGCTGTTCGACCACGCGGCGGTCGAGGCGCTCATGGAGCAGCCCGAGAGCCTTGCCGAGCCGTGGTACGGCCAGCTCATGCGCACCCCGCAGATCTTCGCCTATATCATCCAGCTCGACCGTTGGTTCAAGCAGTACCGGGTGCGCATCGCGTAAATCAAAAAGAAAAACGGCGGCTGCGCCGCCGTTTTTTGCCATATGCAGTTATGCCAGGAACTCCGCCAGCGTGTCGATCACGAGCTGGTGGTCATCCATGTGGTCGGGCATGCCTGAAACGCAGATCGAGCCGATCACGCCCGTGCCGCGCACGCGGATCGGGAACCCGCCGCCGCCCGCGGCGTAGTCGTTCGCCGGCAGCTTGCGGCTCTCCATGCTCTCGCCGTTTGCCTCGAGCCACGCGAGGAAGTGCAGCGAGGACATCTCCATCAGCTCGACCGAGCGGCGCTTGCGCTGGAGCCACAGCTCGCTGTCCGGCAGGGCGCCGTCCGGGAAGTAGCGGAACACCACAAGGCCGTTGATCGTGATCTCGATCGCCACCGGGATGGGCTGCTTTTTCGCGTTCTCGTGCAGCTTGAGGCCGAACGCCAGCGCATCCGCGCGCGAAAAATGATCGAACTGGAACTTGTCCTCCTGCTCCTCGCACAGGGCGAGTAAGGTTTTGTTCTCCTGCATTGTTATTTCCCTGCCTTTCGAAGGTTCTACCGCCATTATAATCCATTTGCTCCCCATTTGACAAGGAGGTTTTCCCTATGCCAATCGCCAATGACAGCTCGGCTGTGCTGCGCGTGGTCGTCACGACCGCGCTGGGCGCGCTCCCGCTCGAGGACGCCTCGGTCACGGTCTCCACTGCGGCAGATGAGTCCGGCGAACGCACACTGCTCTACTCGGTGCGCACCGGGCCGGGCGGCATGACGCCCGCCATGACCCTGCCCACCCCGCCGCTCTCCAATTCTCTTTCCCCGGACAGCGGCCCGCCGTACGCGGTCTACACGGTCGAGGTCGCGCGCGAGGGCTACACCCCGCTCACCGCGCTGCATGTGACCATGTTTTCCGGCATCCCGGCCGTGCTGCCGGTGGCCATGACCCCGCTGGAGGAAAACCAGCCCTCCGCTCAGACCGACCTGACCGCCACCGGCGACCCGCAGGCGCTGTACCATCCCCTGACCGGAGAGGAGTGAAACCATGCCCGCATCCCCTGTCACCATCCCGGAGACCATCACCGTGCACCTCGGCCCGCCCTCCTCGAGCGCGCAGAACATCACTGTCCCCTTTGCCGACTACATCAAAAACGTGGCCTCGTCCGAAATCTACCCCACCTGGCCCGAGGAGGCCATCCGCGCCAACATCTACGCGCAGATCTCCTATGTGCTCAACCGTGTGTTCACCGAATGGTACCGCGCACAGGGTTATGACTTCGATATCACCAATTCCACCCGCTACGACCAGTCCTTTGTGCCCGGCCGCGACATTTTCGAGAACATCTCGAGCATTGTCGACGACATGTTCAACGACTACCTGACCCGCGGAGAGGCCATCGAGCCGCTGTTTGCGCAGTACTGCGACGGCACGACCACCACCTGCCCCGGCGGGCTGAGCCAGTGGGGCACGGTATCGCTCGCCGAACAGGGCATGAGCGCGGAGGAGATCGTGCGCTACTATTACGGCGACGACATCAACTTTGTGCGCAACGCCCCCATCGCGCCCAACCTCGGCGGCTCATGGCCGGGCGTGACCTTCCGGCTGGGCGATGTATCCGAGGAGGTGCGCATCATCCAGAACCGCCTCAACCGCATCTCGACCAACTATCCCAACATCCCCAAGATCTACCCGGTGGACGGTATTTTCGACGCGGATACCGAGCGCGCGGTGCGCGCCTTCCAGCAGCAGTTCAACCTGACCGCGGACGGCATTGTCGGCCGCGCGACCTGGTACCGCATCGCGTTCATCTACAACAACGTCAAGCGCCTGAGCGAGCTGGACAGCGAGGGCCTGACGCTTGACGAGGTCTCCCGCCAGTTCCCCGAGGAGCTGCGCGAGGGCTCGACCGGTCCGGGCGTGCAGCTGCTCCAGTACTTCCTTGCGATTGTGGGCGAATACTATGACCAGCTCCCCCGCTGGCAGCCCGCGCAGATCGACGGCGTGTTCGGCCCGCAGACGCGCGAGGCGGTCTCCGCCTACCAGCGCATGATGGGCCTGCCCGAGACCGGCGTGGTCGACCGCGCAACGTGGAACGCGCTGGTCTCGACCTATCAGTCCGTGCTTGCGGCGCGGCCCTCGCAGGAGTGGCTGGACGAGGCCGTCGGCTTCCCGGATATCTTTCTGGTTGACGGCATGCGCGGCGAAGCCGTGCGCGAGGCGCAGGAGCTGATCAACATCATCGCGCGCGGCTACCCGCAGGTGCCCACGGTCGCGGTAGACGGCATTTTCGGCTCCGCCACACGCGACGCGGTCTCCGCCATTCAGGCCCTGCTCGGCCTGCCTGCAACCGGCGCGATCGGCCCGCTGACCTGGGAGGGCATGGCGCAGCTCGCGCGCGATGTGCTCGCAGCCTCGCAGACCGGTGAGGGGCAGTATCCCGGCTACGCGGTCGGAGAGGAGGAGAGCGCATAATGTATACCGATGAGCAGCGCCGCAGCCATATTTTTGACTTACAGACCTTTCTGCGGCGCATCCAGCGCGATCAGGGCTATGCCCGCCCGATCGCGGCGGACGGCATTTTCGGCCCGGAGACCGCCGCGGCGGTGCGCGATTTTCAGCGGCAGAACGGCCTGCCCGTCACCGGCACGGCGGACTATGACACATGGACGGCCGTTTTCCGCGCTTACCGCGCGCTGACCGCCGGCGATGTGCTGCCCGGCGGCGTGCTGTTCTTTCCCGCGGGGACGGCATTTGCAAAGTGCGGCAGCGCCGCGCGCAGGGCATTTTCCTGCTGCCGCAGACC
>USLE01000031.1 GCA_900555465.1 uncultured Butyricicoccus sp. | reverse complement strand
TGATCTCCTTGAAGATCATGCGGAAGTAGCTCAGGGTGATGCCCTGACCGCGCGCAATGCCCTCAAAGTCGATATTCTGCGACAGATCCTGATCGATTTGGGTCAGCACGGCGCTGATCATGTCCTCCTTCCAGGAGGCCTCGCGGCTGATCAGCTGGAACTGGCTGAGCTGGATGCGGCGGATCAGCACGAGCAGCTCCTGCAGGCGGAGCAGCTTCATCTGCTCAAAGTTGAAGTGGCGCTCCTTCTGCTCGCGCTCGATGCTTTGCAGGATGGGATAGAGATAGTCGAGTTCCGCGTGCGTCAGGTGCGTCATGCCCTGCAGACTGGATACGCTCATGTGCAGCAGGACCGGCTCGCCGGCGACGCGGGCTTCCTCCTCAAATGCTTTCAGCTCGCGCATGCGTTTTTCCGCAGCATTTGTCTGGGGTATATTCCAGTATACCATATCCTGCAGGGACGCTGCAAGCGCGCCGGAGATGATTTGCGCTTCGAACTGGCAGCAGCAAAGCTGCGCGCCGGGCTGGAGATGGCAGGTATGCGGGCGGTCGGGCGGCAGCATCAGCAGGTCGCCCGGGATGAGGGACATGCGGCCCTGACTGAAGAAGAATTCGCAGCTGCCGCGCAGGACAAGGGTGATCTCATAGAAACGGTGCTGGTGGAGCGGGGGGCGGAACACAGGGATGGGTTCCTGATTGGCGCCGGCTTTTTCGTGCGTCAGTGTGATGCCGGAATTGTCCGGCACGGCGCGTTCCAGATAATTGGATTGTGAAGGCATGTACCCCGTCTCCTTTGCAGCATTTCGCGCGGCGGAAAGCGTCCCCCCTGACCGGCCATCCGCCGACTGTTGTTAAATATAGTGTAGCCCATTTTGACGGATAATGAAAGCAAGATTCGTGAAAAAAATAAGAATCAGCAGGAAAGACAAGAACGGATAGGGCGATTTGGACAAATTCAATAAAACAAAATCAATATACGAATAGTTCACAATCGGATGATGGAAATGTCAAAAAGTACAAGGATATTTTGGCGATTTATGCTCTAGAAAAAAGTGGTAATACGGATTAATCTGAATTCATAAAGTAAGATAGTTAAAATACATTTGCTAACCCAACAGATTCGTTGGGATGTCCCGTAGGAAAGTTATAAGAATTTTCTGTAAAGGGAAAAACCCCACCGATGTGGGGACGGAATTTGATAAAAGGGAGGGGTTGCCATACAGCTGGAAGATATGTGGGCCAAAACACAGCCAAGACAATCCCAGGAAACACACAGCAAAGTATGCGGGATCGTGGCGCAGCAACTGCTGCGGTATATGTTGCCAAAGGACACCCTCAAATTGCTCGCGCATTTACTGCATCTGGCCTTGCATGAACTCTTTTGTTTTGTTGGATATTTGGCGTCATCGCACGATAACGGGAAATTAAGTCCCAACTACCAGGCTGCAGATGAAGCGATGCGGCAAAAAATGCTGGCGGAGGGCATTCGGCTCATGTCTCGCGGCCTGGGAAGTTATCCGAGGCATGAAAAGAACACCGCAGCGATCATGGAGCGGATCTGGATGGCGGACGGCATGGAGAAGCGGACTGCCCGTTTCCTGGCTGCGGTGCTCGGCGCGCATCATCAGGGGAAAACAGGGGAACAAGATATCGCCCTGGATGTGTGGAAGGACTGGCAGGATGAGCTGGATCGCAGGCTGCGGCGGTATTTTTACGGCGACACCGCCGTTGTTTGGCCGGTGATCGCGAGGGAGGACAAAGGCGCTGTCGGTGCGCTGCTGCTCGGTATTACGATTTTGTCGGACTGGATATCTTCGGCCGCGCTGTTTGCCGACGCCGATAACTGGAAAGACAACCTGCGGGAAGCGGTGGAAGAACGGATGCAGGCCTTCCTGCGCGACAGCGGACTGGAAAAGCAGACCTTGTTCCCGGTGAGTGACTTTCCCTCGGTCTGGCCCAATATTCCGCGGCAGGTAATGCGTCCCTTGCAGCAGGAAACCGAAGCGCTCTTTACGGATTGCGATGAAAAAATATCGCTTGTCCTGCTCGAAGCGCCAATGGGCGAAGGGAAAACCGAGGCCGGTATGTATGCGGCGCTCCAAATGGCAAAGCAGTGGGAGAAAGCAGGCTTTTACGTTGCATTGCCGACAGCGGCGACATCCAACCAAATGGTGCGCCGGATGCGCGACTTACTGAAAATGCACCACGCGGAAGAAGAGGTGCGTTTGCTTCATGCAATGGCCTGGCTGGTGGATGAACAGCAACCGGACCCGGAGGAAATCCAAACAGAGGATGAAAATTTTGCCCGTCAGTGGCTGGCGCCGCTGCGGCGCGGATTGCTCAGCCCCTATGCGGTTGGGACGGTCGATCAGGCCATGCAGTCGGTTATGATGATCAAATATGGCGTGCTGCGCCTGCTTGGCCTGTCCGGAAAAGCATTGGTGATCGACGAGTTACACGCCTACGATGTATACATGGACAGTATACTGACCTGTTTGATGCAGTGGTGCAAGGCACTCGAAATCCCGGTTGTACTGCTCTCTGCTACGCTGCCGCCGGCCAAAAAGCAGCAAATGCTTGCGCCGTTTACCAACGCGCCCCTGAGCAGCTGTTATCCGGCGGTCACGGCGGTAACCGAGTCGGGGCGGCTGATAGAACGGCATTTTGATAAAACGGTCATGCGGCGCAGGCTGGGTGCGAAGCTCTGCGCTATTTTGCACGAGCCCGAACGGATTGCCGCAAAAGCACTGGAGCTGGTTGGAAACGGCGGCTGCTTGTGCGTGATGCTCAATACCGCGGCGCAGGCGCAGCAGGTTTATCGGGAATTAAAGAAGCAGAATACCTCGCTGGTCCTGCTGTTGTTTCATGCGCGGTTTCCGGCGGGCAGGAGGGACGAAATCGAAACACAGTGCCTGCGCCTGTTCGGAAAGGACAAATCCCATCGTCCGAAGAAGGCGATTGTGGTCACAACGCAGATAGGCGAGTTGAGTCTTGATCTGGATTGGGATGTGATGATGACCGCGATCGCGCCGGTCGACCTGCTGCTGCAGCGCGCAGGGCGGGAACAGCGGCACTTGGACACCCTGCGGCCTGCGCATTTCAAACAGCCAATCCTGTATGTTTTGGTGCCAAAGGACAAGCCTGCTGTTTCGCTGGAGCAGAAATATGGAGAGGACGGCGCTGTTTATCCGCTCTGCTTGCTGGCACAGAGCGAGTATTTGCTTGCAGACCGACAGGAGATCAGGATTCCGGAAGATATGGCGCAGCTTGTCGCAGATGGATATGATGAGAGCAAAGCGCCAGTGGATATTCGGGCAGCATGGGAGAAACAGAGGATCAAGGACACCATACAGGCGCAAAGCGGAGACGATATGACCTTAGACGACCCACAGAAAGGGTTCCGCCCAGCAAGCGAACAGCTCCGGTTCGACGACTTGGAACGCGACAGTTTCCTTTTTGCCAAAACCCGGCTGGGTGAACCGAGTGTCCGCATCGCGCTGCTGGAGGCGGAACTTTATGCGCGCGTGCGGCAATGTGCAACACGGGATAAAGAGGCGTTGTGTGCGCCGGTGAGAGATAAAACATTGGCTCGCGCTGTGCTGGAACAGAGCGTGTCGATCCGAAAAAAACTGCTGAAAGATTATCAGTCCGATTTATCGGTCATAGAAGGACGTAAACTTTTAGATATGGTAAGAATTTATCCGGCAGAAGGAGGGTGTTACACAGCACCGGATGGAAAACAGATTGTGTTTGATCGCGAACTCGGTGTTTTACTGAAGGATGGTGAGAGATGAGACCGTACTATTCCCTTTTGGACGAACCTTGGCTTACCGCAGTCACACTGACGGGCGAACACATTTCCTGCGGGATACGGCAGATATTACAGCAGGCACACACCATGCGTGCGCTGACGGATGCTTCGCCTCTGGTGGAATACGGCCTGCACCGGCTGCTGTGTGTGCTGCTGATGGACGCGCTGCGGCCGCAGGAGCTGGATGATTTGGAGGAACTGCTGGACAAAGGGCAGTTCGACGCGGAAACATTGGAGCGGTATTACACGCAGTGCGAGCGGGAAGGATGCACATTCGATCTGTTTGATCCGGAACGCCCCTTCCTGCAAGCGCCGTACCGCCCGGAATGGGATAAAGCGCCCAAGCCTGTGCGCGTTCTGGATGTCACCATACCGAGCGGCAACAATCATACGCATTTCGACCATCGGAAGAATGAAAATATCTCGTTTTCCTATGCGCAGGCGGCCCGGCTGCTGCCTAGCGTACAGCTGTTTTGCACAGTAGGGGCGCAGGACTACCGCCCTGGCCCCAATGGGGCGCCGCCGTACTATGCGCTCTTGCAGGGGGACAATCTGTTTGAGACCCTTGTGCTGTCCATGATCGAGTTGGATACCGTGCGCGGGCAGTTTGACCGGCCACCCGTGCTGTGGCGCAGCACCATAGAAATAGAGCCCAAACGTGTGGTGCCGGCAACCTCCTGGCTGTATGGAATGCTTTTCCCAGCGCGGCGCGTGCTGCTGCTGCCGGACGAGCAGACACAGACCGTGAGCAGCGTTTACTTCAGTCAGGGCATGAATTACATTGCCGCGCAGAACTGGACTGATCCGCATGTCACATACCGGTTCCATGACGAAGGCCGGTTTGCCTGGCGGCCCAATCAGGAGCGGCCGGTTTGGCGCAATTTGGATACGCTTCTGCGAAACGACAAAAAGAGCCGCCCGAGGACTTTGGAGCAGTTTACAGCGCTCAGACCGGAAAAACGATATGCGTCTGTGACCCTCTACGGGGTGCAGACCGATCGAAGCAGATATGTTGATATCATGCGATATGATCTGGAAATCCCAACTGCCGCGCTGCGGCATCCCTATGCCGCAGCGCTGGTTGAGGCGTGTATCAAGCTGTCGGAAGAGTTGGCGTCCGTGCTGCGGGCGTCATTGACGCATGAAGACATTCCGCCGGCGGTCACGAGCGAAGCGGAGCAGGCCTATTATGATGATTGTGAACGGCGGATGTGGCAGATGTGCGGCGAAATCCCGGCGGATGCAGACGCGGACCTGCAGCCGCTTCTGCTGGAATGGGCAGAGGGCATCACGCAATCTGCGCGGCAGCAGTATGCAAAGGCGATCAGGCGGATCTCGCTGCGCGGCGCAGCGCTGATTGCAGTGACGCAGCGGCAAGGGTTACTGATGGCGAAAATACACAAGACCAGAAAGGAGTATGGGCTTTGCAGGAACAGCAAAAACAACTGAGCGACGCTTTTTTTACAAAGCTGGACAGCCTTCCGAGCGGCGACCGCGCAGCGCTCAAACGTGCGGCAGGCAGCATGCTTTCCGAAGCGGACGGGAAGGCCATGTCGGCATTTTTTCACTGCCTTCCCTACGGGATAAAGCCCTATAGGGAAAGCCAATGGTTTGCGGCAGGGTGTTTTTACTGCCTGTGGGATGCCGGCAGCCGGGGGATACCGCTCGAAAAGATACTGTGCCGTATGAAAAACGAATCGGATAGCATGAAGCGCAGGGTGGCGGCGCTGCTGGATCAGCGGTGGGAAGACGATGGCTACCTGTTGACCAAGCTAACCCGCATGATTAAGATGGCGCGTCAAAAAGGATATTGCGTTGACTGCGCAGCGCTTTTAGACGACCTGCTGCACTGGAACTCTGATTTGCAGATCGTGCAGCGCAAATGGGCGCGCACTATGTATCAGATCACCGATCCGACAGACGAGAAAGGAGAAACTGTCTGATGCTGTATGAGATTCACATGATCAAGAATTATCCGCCGACCAACCTGAACCGTGACAATACCGGCGCGCCCAAGACCTGCATGTTCGGAGGCGTGCTGCGCGGGCGCATTTCGAGCCAATGCTTGAAAAGAAGCTGGCGCACCTCGGAACTCTTCCGCCGGGCGATTGGGGAATCGCATCTCGGCATCCGCACCCGCCAACTGCCGCAGCTGGTTGTGGATGAACTGCGCGCGCGCGGCGTGGAGGAAGCGTATCTGGCAGAACTCCTGCCCAAACTGAGCGCATTTGGCAACAAAAAAGGGGAAGAAAACAAAAATGGCAATTACACTGCGCAGATGGTATTCTACGCGCCGGAGGATATTGCAGCCGTCGCGGATGCAGTGGAGAACAAGCTGGCGGAGTGCGCGACGCGCAAAGCGGTCAAAGCCATCAAGGGCAAGGAGCTGCAGGAGATGGTGACCGGCGCAGACGTCCGCCCGGTTACGCTGGATATCGCGCTGTTCGGCCGCATGGTGACTTCGAATGCGTTTGCGGATGTAGAAGCGGCCATGCAGGTAGCGCCTGCGATCTCGACCAACAAGGTGATGATGGAATCCGATTACTTTACAGCGATGGATGACCTGCTTCGGGGCGATACAATGGAGGAAAGCGGTTCCGGTATGATTGGGGATATCGATTATGATTCCTCCTGCTACTATCTCTATGCCTCGCTGGACACGGATGCCTTGCGCGAGAATCTGAAACATGCGGAGGATCCCGATGAACTGGTGCGCAAAGCGATCCCGGCGCTGCTGCGGACGATCGCAATGACAAACCCGTCGGGCAAACAGAACAGCTTCGCTGGGCATATTTTGCCGAGCGCTATGCTGGTCGAATGTAAACAGGAGAAGATCCCGGTGAGCCTGGTCAATGCGTTTGCGGAGCCGGTTCGGCCGGATCATAAGGGAGATCTGGTGCGGAACAGCATTGTACGACTCGCGCAGGAGGTGAAACAGACAAGCCATGATTTTGGCCTGCCTGTTGAAAAGCGCCTGTGGTTCTGTGCGGATCGGTATCGGAATATTGCTTTGGAAAGCGATGCGGTGGTATGCGATACGTTTGCAGATCTGGTAGAGCAGGCGGAACAGGCGCTGAAGTGAGGTGTGTGGTATGGCAGCATATCCGACCTTGCTGATCCTGCGCCTGGAGGGCGCGCTGCAGTCATGGGGTGAAAATTCCAAGTGGGATGCGCGCGACACAGCGGCACTGCCAACCAAGTCGGGTATTGTGGGGCTGTTGGCCTGTGCGCTCGGCTGGGAGCGCGGCGATGCACGCATTGCGGCATTATACGATACAATACAGATCGCCGTCCGCGCAGACCGTCCGGGCGTCCGGATGACGGATTATCACACCGTAACCGGTCATCCGCTGCGAAATGCGTTAGGAAAACCGCGCAGTCCGGGCGGCGACACGCTTGTTTCCCACAGACAATATTTGCAGGATGCCAGTTTCCTGGTCGTGCTGCAAGCAGAGGAGGAGACGGTCCGGATGCTGGAGCATGCGCTGCGGCATCCTGTGTGGTGCGTGTATTTGGGGCGGAAAAGCTGTGTTCCGTCGCGGCCTGTGCTCGAAGCTGCGACAGATCAGTATGTGGATCTGATGGATGCCGTCCGGCACTATCTGGCAGCGGATCGGGCGCAATATCCGATGCAGTACGAATGTGAGCAGGAGCAGCTGCACTTGGCAACACTGCATCGCCAGGATGGAAAACCGGAGGAAGGCAGCCGCCAATTTGCGCGGCGGCGCGTGTGGCGCGGCGTGATTTCGAGGAGGGAGAACGATGTATCTGACAAGGATTGACTTGCAGCCGCAGGTGCGCACGATTTGGCGGGCGCTGGGGGACTGCCAGCAGATGCACCGTCTGGTGAGCGGACTGTTCCAAAGCGGCAGAAAAGAATCTGAAATCCTGTACCGCCTGCGCGCTGATCGGGGCTTGACGGCGCTGTACCTTTATTCGAATACACCGGTAGATCGGAGCGCATTGACTGCGGGGATGACCTTTGCGGGCGAGCGGGATTTGACAGATTGGTTAAAGGGATTTCAGGCAGGACAGGTTTGGGGATTTGACCTTTTGGCTGCTCCGACCAAAAAGGTGGCAGAGGAGGGGCATAAAAACAGCCGCCGCCGTATCCTGCGTGAACAAACAGAACGGTTGGAGTGGCTCTCCCGCAAAGCGGCGCAGTACGGATTTGCGCTGCTGCAGGCGAACGAGAGGGAAGGCGTCCACATGACCGGAAAACATACGCAGGAGCAGGGCGGACGAATGTATTGGGACGGCTATCGCTATGACGGCATCCTGCAAATCAATGATGCAGAGCGCTTTCGCCAGGCGGTCTCCGGAGGAATCGGCGCCGGAAAAGCGTATGGACTGGGCATGCTCTTGCTGCGGAGGCGGGGATGATGAACATAAGCCCCGCGTACACGCGGGGGTGATCCCTGGGAAGGCGGCCAGCGTCGCCCCCGGAATACTTTTCCCCGCACACGCGGGGGTGATCCCAGAATATTGTGGTGAAAACCCACCGGGGCGGGCTTTTCCCCGCGCACGCGGGGGTGATCCGTCAATTTTGTATGACAACTCAAAAAGTTGCTGCTTTTCCCCGCGCACGCGGGGGTGATCCTAGATCGGGCCGGTTGCCCAAGGTCGCCATGTACTTTTCCCCGCATGCGCGGGGGTAACCGCCGGGATACAATTTTGACGGCTGGGCAGACGCCACAAGCCCCGCAAGAGCGGGAACAAGCAGCATTAAAGTATTCCATTGATTTACTTGCACCATAGGACACACTGATAAAAAGAAGTATACAGAAATGAAAATTGACATCCCGCGCGAGGTGAAATGATGGAACTGGGGCTGACTTTCCCACTGCAGCGATTCCTGAAAATAAAAGCGCCGGACTGCGGCATACAGCCGGACCGGCGCTTTTGTTGGGATTTGCATGTGATAGAATTGCGGGGCAGAAAATGCCTGCTGGCAGTGCACTGCCATAGCAGGTATGCGTTTGTTCGCTATGATGTAACACCGATTCAGTGGGCAGATTTACCCGGACTGTTCCGGAGCGGGTTGACTGACAGCCTGAGCGCAGCCGGATTTTCCGCAGCGCAAATAGAAGCATACTGCAAGCAGGCAGGAGAAATGTACGCCACCCGCACACATGGCCGACGGGAGGTGGCATTCCTCAACCGGGCGTGGGAAGAGGTGCTGGCGTTCGATCTGTGTCTGGATACCAATAGCCAGGCGCAGCCCTTGCTGGATCATGCCGTCAATACTCGCCCTAGCCGATGTGTGGGATTCGAGGGGCTGGGGACAGGTCTGGAGCGGATTGCAGCAGCGTTAAGATGATTCGGCTAAGGGATTTCATAGACCATCAGAGTATCCGGCCTTGTCCGCCTCGACGCTACGG
>USLE01000030.1 GCA_900555465.1 uncultured Butyricicoccus sp. | reverse complement strand
GGCAACGGCGGCGGCCGATGTGCTGGGCAGCGGGGACGTCAACGCGGCGCCGCCGGTGCAGGACGCGCAGTCGATTGGGTTCCGCGGGCTGGAGGAGACCGTCCGCGCGCACAACCAGACCATCCAGGCCTTCAGGAAAACGCTTCAGGGGATCGAAAACACCGATCTGGACGGGCAGTTTTTTGCAGAGGAGCTGCAGTATCAGGCACAGCTGAATGAATATCAGAGCCAAGCCAACGCATATACCACATATATTAAAGAGTTAAAGGCGTTGGACGGTGACAGCTCAGATCCTACGATAGCTGCGCAGATCGAAATGGCGGAATCGCTTTTGAAGGTAGCACAAAACGGCGTAGCGCAGATCAATGGTATAATCTCCGGACTGGACGATGCGCAGGAGGCGGCTGAGGATGAACTGGATGATACTTACGCCTCGACCGAGAAGCAGCTCGAAAACACAGCAAATGGCATCGTCGTCGGCGCGCAGACCGCCTATGCCGGCATCATCACGATCCGCGAGGGCATCGAGACGCTCGACCGCAGCCTCGCTGCGCTCGACCGCAATATCGCAGTCGTCGAGAAGCAGGTCGAGATCGGCATGGCGTCCCAGCTGACGCTGGAAAACCTCGAGCAGACCCGCCGCACGGCCGCGGCCCAGCGCGAGACGCTGGTCAAGCAGCAGACCGCGACCGAGAACCAGCTGTCCCTGCTCTGCGGCAACACGGCGAACACTACGGTCAAGCCGACCACCCTGCCGACCGTGACCGACCGGCAGCTTGCGGATATGAACTACGAAAAGGATCTGGAAGCGGCGCTGGACAACAGCTATACGATCTGGTCCGCGCGGGACGAGATGCGCAAGGCCTCGAACGACTATGAGGACAATGTGACCTCGACTGTGGACGCCTACGAGGCGGCCAAACTCAATCTGGAATATGCGGAGGAGAGCGTGACCAATTCGTTCCGCCAGCTTTATCTGGATGTGCAGGACAAAAAGCGCCTGCTGGATGAGGCACAGGCCGCATATGATATGGAAAAGAAGAATTTTGACGTGGATGCGCTGCGGTATGAGCGCGGCATGATATCGAAAAACGACTATCTGACCGCGCAGGACGATCTGGCAGCGCAGGAGGACGCGGTCCGGACCGCGGAGCATGACCTGTTCACCGCCTACAATACATACGACTGGGCGAAACGGGGCTACATTGGCAGCGCTGCATAAGGGCGAGGCCGGAATTCATCTCAGGAGGGCATCCATGAAAAGAAAACGTTTTGCCGCTGCGGCGCTTGCAGGCGTCATGCTGCTGTGCGCGGGCTGCGGTCAGGAGGAAGAAGCCGAGGAGGAAGCGCCCAGCGGCACTGCGGTCGAGGTGATGGAGGTCACCTCCGGGCCGATGAGCGCGGAATACTCGCTGACCGGCAAGGTCGTTGCAGTCAGCGAGGTGCAGGTGTTCCCGCTGCTGGCGGGGCAGGTGCAGACGCTGTCGGTCGAGGAGGGCGACACGGTCAGCCGCGGGCAGACCCTGTTCACGGTGGACACCTCGACCGTCACCTCGACGATGGGCGCATTGCAGCAGTCCTACAGCGCCACTAAGGCCGCGACCGACCGCGCGATCGAATCCGCACAGCTGGGTGTCGAGCAGGCGGAGCTGGGCGTGGAGCAGGCGCAGCAGGCGGTGGACAACGCCGAGGCGCTGCTCGAGGTCGGCGCAGCTGCCGAACAGGACGTGACGCAGGCGCGGCAGGGGCTGCAGCAGGCGCAGGCGGCGCTTTCGCAGGCGCAGGCCGGCGTGGCGCAGGCGCAGGCGCAGCAGTCCGCCTCGCTGGCGCAGATCCAGGCTTCGATGGACCAGATCACCACGCAGGCCGAGCTCGGTACGGTGACCGCGCCCTGCGCGGGCACGGTCACCGCGGTCAATCTGGTGCGCGGCGGCATGGCGTCGTCCGCGCAGCCCGCGGTCGTGATCGCGGAAAACGGCGCGGTCGAGGTCGCGGCCTCGGTGGCGGAAGACGTGTACATGGATATCAGGAAGGGCGATAACGCGGGCGTTGTGATCTCGGCGCTGTCGGACGACATGGTAAACGGCACGATCTCCGAGGTGCCGGCGGCTGCCAATGCGCAGACCAGCCTGTATGATGTGTCGGTTTCCCTGCCGGCGGACGTCAAGCCGCCGATCGGCGCGTTTGCGACCGTGACCTTCTATACCGACCGCCGCAGCGACACGATCTCGGTGCCGACCGAGGCGATCCTGACCGGTGCGGACGATGAGCAGTATGTGTTTGTCGTGGACACCTACGCTGAAGGGGATACTGCGGTGCGTGTCACGGTCGAGACCGGCCTGGTCAGCAATACGGATACCGAGATCCTCTCGGGCCTTGCGGAGGGCGACCGCGTGGTCGTCAAGGGACAGTCCTACCTGTCGGACGGCGCCGCGGTGCGCATCGTGACGGGCGAGGACGATCTGCCGGCGGATACGGCGGATACCGCCGCCGACGCGGGCGGGGAGGGCTGACATCCCTATGAAAATCGCGGAAAACTGTATCAAACACAATGTAATGACCATACTGGTGTACATTCTGATCGCCGTGTTTGGTTTTTACTGCTTCCAGTCCCTGCCGCTCGCGCTCATGCCGGATATGGAGCTGCCGGTGGCGATCGTATATTCGACCTATGCGGGCGCCGGTCCGGAGGATATCGAGCAGCAGGTGACCGAACCGCTCGAGTCCGCCTGCGCCAGCCTGTCCGGGCTGGAAACGCTGACGTCGACCTCGGCGGAGAACATGTCGATGGTCATCGCCCAGTTCGATTACGGCGTGAACCTCGACGAGGTTCTGACCGATATGCGCGACAATGTCGACATGGTCAAGTCCCAGCTGCCCGAGGATGCGTCCGACCCGACCGTCATGTCGATCGACATCGACTCCATGCCGGTCATCATGGTTGCGCTGCGCGGCAGCGACCTTGCGACCCTGCAGTCCACTGCCGAGGACGAGCTCGCGCCCGCGCTCGAGCGTCTGGACGGCGTGGCCTCGGTCGATATTTCGGGCGGCTATGAGAACGAGGTCGCGGTCAAGACCGATCCCGCGCGCCTGCGCGGCTATAACCTGACCGTTTCCTCGATCGCCCAGCAGCTTGGCGCGGACAATATCGCCGTGCCGGGCGGCGAGCTGGAAAGCGGCTCACAGACGCTGGCCGTGCGCACGGACGGCGAATACCAGTCGGTTCAGGATGTGGAAAATGCGCTGATCTCGCTGCCTGCGGGCGGCACGGTGCGCCTGAACCAGATCGCAGACATTTCGCTCCAGCCCAAGGACCAGGACGCGCTGGCCAAGGTAAACGGCGAGGAATGCCTGCTGCTGTCGGTCAACAAGCAGTCCGGCTCGAATACCGTCGAGATCGCCGAGCGCGCCAAGGCGGAGCTGGATACCCTGACCGCCCAGAACGACGCGCTCGACTGGGATCTCGTGATGGACCAGTCGGACTACATCAATATGACGGTGGACAACGCCATGTCCAACATCTGGATGGGCGTGCTGTTCGCGGCGATCGTACTGATCGTGTTCCTGCGCGATATCGGCGCAACGGTGGCGATCTCGGTGGCAATGCCCTGCTGCATCCTGTTCACCTTCCTGATCATGTTCGCGCTGGATATTACGCTCAACATGATGTCGCTCGGCGGCATTGCGCTCGGCGTCGGCATGATCGTGGATAACTCGATCGTTGTGCTTGAAAATATTTTCCATTACCGGTCGGACGGCTACGACCGCTGGGACTCCTGTGTGCTGGGCACGAAGGAAGTCGTCCTGTCGGTCACTGCGTCTACGCTGACCACGGTCGCGGTATTCCTGCCGATCGGCCTGTCCGGCGGCATGACCGGCATGCTGTTCCGTGAGTTCTGTATCACGATCGTGGCGCTGCTGTCCTCGTCGCTCATCATCTCGCTCACGCTTGTGCCGCTGCTGTGCTACATCCTGCTCGACCGTGGCGGCGTGCACCGCATTTCGGCGAGCGACCCGGGTACGAAAGAGCGCATGATGGCGGATAAGCCGATGGCGCGCTGGTATAAAAAGATGCTGCACCTGTTTATCACGCGCCGCGGGGTGGGCCTCGCGGTCACGGGCGTGATCTGTGCGGTCTCGATCGTGAGCATCGCGCTGGCAGGCTCCGAGCTGCTCCCGGAGATGGATCAGGGCCAGATCAGCGTGTCGGTCGGCATGCCGAACGGCTCGACGATGGAGGAGACCGCGGCGATTCAGGACCGGATCGTTGCCATTGCGGAGCAGACCATCCCCGAGATGGAGCAGGTGTATTACAGCACCGGCAGCTCGAGCTCGGTCATGTCCGCAACCTCCGGCTCGAGCGTGACGATCACGCTGGTCGATCTCGAGGACCGCGACCGTTCCTCGACCGAAGTAGCGAGCCGGCTGCGGCGCGACCTTGCGGATATCGCGGGCTGTGAGATCACGGTCTCCGCGAGCACGATGTCGCTCGGCTCGAGCTCGGATATCAGCCTGCAGCTCTCGGGCAAGGACTATGATCAGCTGGCGGAGACGGCAAACGATCTGGCGGCCCGGATCGAAGCCCTGCCGGACGCGGTCAATGTCGAGAGCTCCGCAGGCGAGCAGGTGCCGCGCGTGGCGGTCAAGATCAACCGCGAAAACGCTTCGCGCTTCGGCCTGAACGCCGCGACCATCGGCTCGCTCGTGCGCGGCGAGCTGACCGGCTCGACCGCGACCACGCTGCGTATGGGCGGCGAGGAGTACGACGTGACCATTTCGGGCGACGAGTCGCTGACGACCAATCTGGATGCGCTCAAGTCGCTGCAGCTGCCCGCGGCGACCGGCGGCACCGTGCCGCTGTCGATGGTGGCGGACGTATACACCGAGCTGTCCCCGCAGACGATCGAGCGACTCAACCAGTATGAGACGGTCACGATCACGGGCGAATCCGAATCCGGCGACAGCATCGGCATCACAGAGCAGGTGAACACGCTGCTCGCGGATTACCAGCTGCCCGAGGGCGTCGAGATCGAGGACGGAGAGACCGCAGCCTCGAGCATCGCAGAGACCACGCAGTCGCTGATGACCGCGCTGATGGTCGCGATTCTGCTGGTTTACTTCATTCTGGCCAGCCAGTTCAACTCGTTCGTGCTGCCGGTTGCGATCATGCTCATCCTGCCGATCGGCCTGCTTGGCTCGCTCGTGCTGCTGTGGCCGACAGGCTACAAGGTGTCGATGGTTGCCCTGCTCGCGGTCATCATTCTGGCGGGCACGGTGGTCAACTCGTCGATCGTGCTGGTCGACTACATCCTCCAGCGCCGGGAGCGCGGCGAGGATAAGAACACTGCGATCCTCAACGCCTGCCCGCGCCGCGTGCGGCCGGTGCTCATGACCGCGCTGACGACCATCCTCGGCCTGGTGCCGATGGTATTCGCGGGCGGCGAGGGCTCGGAAATGATGCGTCCGATGGGCATCGTCATGATGACCGGCATGGTCATTTCGACCATCGCCACGCTGTTCATCACGCCGGTATATTATTCGATCACGGACAGCGCGGTCGAGTGGGTCAAAAAACGGTTCAAGCGGTCGAAAAAGGAGAGCCGCTGGCGCAGAAAATTGAAAAAAGAGGAAGAATGACCGATCCGCCGGATAACTGATGATTGCATTTTCCGGCCGGATACGGTATGATAAAGGCGGCGCCGCAGGTTGCGGCGCCGCCTGCTATATGGATGCAGAGGAAAAGATGGAAGGAAGAGCAGAATGAAACGACCCATTGCTTTTGCGGTGCTGTGTACCCTGCTGCTGTCCGGCTGTACGCAGCAGACCGGCGCGGCTGACCCGGCAGCCGAGGAGGCGGGCCGGGTGAATGCGCAGATGCAGGCGCTGGAACAGGCGGAGCAGGCGGGCCTGCTGGAGGACGAGCCTTTTCAGCTGAGCAGCGAAGAGGCGCTCGAGCGGGTGGCCGGCACGATTGATGCGCAGGCGTATACGGTCGAACAGAGCGAGGAGACCCTAGCAGTCGGCGGCGAGGACGGGCCGGCGCACGAGTATTTTGTGTTCGAGGTCTGCGATGCGGCGGGCGAGCCGGTGGGTAAGGTCGCGGTCGACCGCGAGACCGGCGAAAAGTATTACTATCTGGGCGACGGCGTGCTGGAGGATTACGAGTCCTTCCCGCTGTACGATCCGGAGGCCGAGCGGCCTGCGGGCTGGGAAGGACAGTATGTCAACCCGGCGGACGTGTCGCTGACCATCACCGAGGAGCAGGACGGCGCTTTTGCCTACGCTTTCTCGGACGGCACCCAGGGGACCGCCGCGGTGTCGGGCGAGACCGCCAAATCCGCGGACGGGGAGATCAATTTCCTGCTTGCGGAGGGGATCATCACGGTCGCAGGCGGCGGCCTGACCGGGAACTATATCGCGCAGAAGTAAACAGAGCAGCCGCGGGGCATCGCCCCGCGGCTGCTGTATATCTGAACCGTTTTATTCGACCTCGCTCTCCCCGAGCAGCGAGAGCACGTCCACCGGCGTGCCGGCGCGCGCGGTCTCCACATGCAGGTGCGTGCCGAGCGCGGCCTCTGCGTCGATCGTCTCCGCGACCGCGCCGAGCGTCTCGCCCGCCGAGACCGCCTGCCCCGCGGTGACGCGCACATCGGTCAGTCCGCGGTAGGTGGAGATCAGATCGGCGTCGTGCGACAGGGTGACGCAGGTGCCGTACAGCCCGTCCTCAAACACCTCCTGCACCGTGCCGTCGGTCAGCGCGAGCACGGATTCGCCCGGCTCGGCAGCGAAGTCTGTGCCGGTGTGCACGCGCCAGTCGCCGAACGTCGGCTGGAACAGCAGCTCATCGCCCGAGAACGGCGTGATGACCGCGCCCGATGCAGGACGCACAAAGATCGGCGCGGAGACCGTGACCGTGGACGAGGGGGCGGCGGTCTGCGGGGCTTCGTCCGGCGTCTCCTTTGCCGGGGCTTGTTCCTCGGCCGGCTCGGGCGCGGCGGCTTCCTCCTCACTCATGACCGGCGTGTCCGCGGTCAGATCGGGCAGGTCCTCCGCCGGGGTGACGATGGGCACATTGGCCTCAGCCTCGGTCTGCGCCGGGTCGTCCGCGCTCGTCCAGAGCACCCATGCGGATACCGCGATGATCAGACAGCAGACGGTCAGGATGGTGTAAAACCCGCGTGTGGAAAGGACAGCGGTGTGTTTGGAATTGTATTGTTTCATATCCCTTTACCTCCGTTGACCCAAGTATGGCCATGCGGAGCGGGAAATATACAAAAAACTTGATTTGCAATAAACCCAAACGATCCACAGCCCTGTGGATCGTTTTGCGTTTTGCGCGGGTCACAGGGCAGACAGCGTGCTGCCGCGGTAATAGTGTGCGAGGATCTCCTGATACTCCGCGCCCTGCTCGGCCATGTATTTTGCGCCGTACTGCGACAGGCCGACGCCGTGCCCATAGCCGATGGTGTGGAACGTGATGCTGTCCTCATCGGTGGTGATGGTGAAGTTGGTCGATTGCAGGCCGAACAGCTCGCGCACCGCCGTGCCCTCGACGGTCGCGCCGCCGAGCTGCACGGTGATGATGCCGCCTGCCGCCGAGCGCACGGACGCCTTGAACCAGGTTTCGGGCGCGCCGGATACATCCGCGGCGGGGAAGGCGTCCGCAACCGCCTGACGGAAATCGTCCGCGGAGACGGTGACCGCGTCCTCGTATGCGCTGTAGGCCGAGCCGCCCGGGCTGACCTCGCTTTGCAGGTAGGGGATATCCTCACCCCAGACGTCTTTCGCGGATTCGGTGCGCGGCCCGCTGACGCAGTGGAACACCGCCGCGATGGGCGCGCTGTCATAGGTCAGGATCTGGCCCGCGGTGTCCTCGACCGCCCGCTGCACGCGGGAATAATCGCTGCCCGCGGCGGTCTCGACCGCGACGTCGCGATAGGCCGCGCAGTGATGGTAATCGTCGCACAGGTCGGCATCCGGATGCACATCGGGCCGCCCGCGGGACAGCTTATACACCGCATAGGTGCGCGCGGCGACCGCCTGCGCGCGGATGGCCTCCTCGGGGAAGTCGTTCGGGATCTCCGCGGCGACCACCCCGGCGACATAGGTCTCGAGCGGGAGCGCGGTGGGCGTGCCGTCGATCTCAACCGTAACGGTGGAGTAGTCGATGTTCTGGATGTCTGCCGGGGTATCCTGCGGCGCGGAAACCGTCTCGGCTGTGCGGGGCTCCGCCTGGTCTGCGGGCCAGAATACGGGCAGCAGATACAGGATGAGCACCAGCCCGCAGCCGGTCAGCAATAGTTTACGCATGTCCGCCGCCTCCTTCCTCTGGCAATATATGTGGGTTGATTTATTGATAGAACACCAAATATAGGTTGCTATTGACAAAATTGACAATATATTGTATAATTAAATCAGAAACGAACAAATGTTCGATTAAAAAGGAGGAAACGCTATGGCACTGCGGGAGATGGCGCAGGAATACCGCTCCAACACGGCGCTGCTCGAGCTGCGGATGAAACAGCTGCAGGTGGCGCAGCGCCGCGCGCGGCATAAGGAGGTCAAATACCGCTTAAAGCAGCGCATCGGGTGCTTGCGGGTGCTGATCAACGAGAGCCGTAAAACGGCGTTCATACTCGAGCATTATTATGACAAAGGGGGACAAGACCATGCAGGCAAACAGGCTGTTTGAGCGCGAGGCGGACCGCGCGGCATATGAGGGTTATTTATCCGCGCTTGCCTCGGATAACAGCGCGTTCCGCGCATCGTTCCGGGATGCGTTTTTCCATGCGCTCCGGGAGGAGCTGACCGACAGGCAGTATGAGGTGCTGTGGCTCAAGGAGGTCGAGGGGCTGTCCGGCAAGGAGATCGCCTACAAGCTGGGCATCAGTCAGTCCGCGGTTTCGCGTCATCTGACGCGTGGGAAAAAGCGCCTGCGGGTGCTGCTGGCATACAATCTGGAGCTGCGCAGCCAGCGTTTTTCCTGAGAGGATAAGAGCATACCCACAGGCCTGTGGGTATGTTTTATTTTATGCCGCGGGAGAGAAAAACAAGGGGTTGACAAATTGCCGGCATGGATGTATATTTGTGTTATGATAATAATACAAAGGGGCGATCGAGCATGAGCGTGAAGCAGTGGCTGGCGGGATGCCTGAGTGCGGCTGTGGTGCTGGGCGGCCTGCCTTTGGCGGGCGCGGCGGACGATACCGTGCAGGCGCGGCAGGAGGATCTGGATTATCTGGTGCAGACGCTGACCGAAAACCATCCGGATTTTTATGCCAATACCACCGAGCAGGAGGTTG
>USLE01000029.1 GCA_900555465.1 uncultured Butyricicoccus sp. | reverse complement strand
CTTGCCCCGTACCGCCTGTCGATCGCATCGCGCAGCGTCGCGTCATCCGCGCCGCCGCGCAGGAGCGGCTTTAAGTCTGTTCCGGTCTCGTAGCACAGGCAGGGCTTTAAAAGCCCTGTGCTGGTCAGCCGCACGCGGTTGCAGCTTGCGCAGAACGCATGGCTGACCGCCTCGATCAGCCCGATGCAGCCGCGCAGCCCGGACGAGGCATAGTACCGCGCCGGGCCGTTGCCGCGCCGCTCCTGAAAGGGCGCAAGGTCCGGCCAGACCGCGTGCAGGCGGTCGATCACTTCCCTGTGAACGGATTCGGCGGCGCCAATATCAGCCGCGCCGAGCGGCATACGCTCGATGAACCGCACGTCCACCGGCAGCTCCTCCGCCAGCTGCGCGAGCGGGATGAGCTGCGCCGCGGTCTCGGGCAGCAGCACGGCGTTTATTTTTGTAGGCAGCCGCCCGGCGCACAGACGGATCGTGTGCAGCACCTCGTCCGCGGTGTGGCTGCTGCGGGTGATAAACTGATACTGCGCGTTGTCCCGCGTGTCCAGACTGATGTTGACCGCGTCCAGTCCGGCATCCAGCAGCCCGTCCAGCAGGGAGGGGAGCAGCAGGCCGTTGGTCGTCAGCGTCACCTGCTTTACGCCGGGGAGTGCTTTCAGGCTGCGGATAAAATCCGTGATGCCCCGCCGCACGAGCGGCTCGCCGCCCGTGACCTTGAACCGGTCGATGCCGAGCGAGACCGCCGCCTGCGCCACGCGCAGCAGCTCTTCATACCGCAGAATGTCGGTGTGCGCGGTGGCTGGCACGCCCTCGGCGGGCATGCAGTAGCGGCAGCGCAGGTTGCACCGGTCAGTGACCGACAGGCGCATATAGTTGATCTCCCGGCCGAGCGCGTCACGCATGGACCTGTTCCTCAAAGCGAAAATCCCCGCTCTTGCCGCCCTGCTTTTCGACCAGGTGAATGTTCGAGATCACCATGCGCTTGTCGATCGCCTTGCACATGTCGTAAATGGTGAGCAGGGCGGTGGAAACGCCGGTCAGTGCCTCCATCTCCACGCCCGTCGGGCCGGTGCAGCGCACGGTGCACATGGCTTCGATGCTGTGCTCCTCCTCGTGCAGGATGAATGTGACCTCGCTTTTCGTGAGGTTCAGCCGGTGGCACAGCGGGATGAGGTCGGCGGTGTGCTTGGTCGCCATGATGCCCGCGACCTGCGCCACGCCGAGTACGTCGCCCTTTTTCGCCGTGCCGCTTTGCACGACGGCAAAGCAGTCCGCGCTCATCGCGATGCGTCCGGCAGCGACCGCAGTGCGCTGGGTGGCCTGCTTTTCGCTCACATCCACCATCACGGCGTTGCCGTTTGCATCAATATGGGTAAACTCCATTGTAAATAACTCCTTTTTATACGCCTTATACGCCCTTGCCGAAGCCGCAGTTCGGGAAATGGCATTCCGGGCAGTTCAGGCACAGCCCGCCGTGGCCCAGCCCGGCGAGCCAGTCCGCCGTGACGGGCACGTCCGCCAGCAGGCGCGGCAGGACGAGGTCGAAGATCGTGCGCTTCGCGTACATCACGCACCCGGGCAGGCCGCAGACCGGCCGCCCGTCCGGCAGGTAGGACACGAGGAACATCGCGCCGGGCAGTACGGGCGCTCCATAGCTGACGATCTTCGCGCCTGCGTTGCGAATGGCAAGCGGGGTGCGGTCGTCCGGGTCGACGCTCATGCCGCCGGTGCACAAAATCAGCTCCACGCCCTCGTCCGCCATCTGGCGGATCGCGGCGGTGATCTGCTCGCTGTCATCGTCGCAGACCGCGTGCGCCGCCATTTCGCAGCCGTATTCCGCCATTTTTTCCACAAGGACAGGGGTGAACGCATCCTCGATCAGGCCCTTTGCGACCTCGCTGCCGGTCGTGACCACGCCGAACGAGCGCGCGCGGAAGGGAAGAAGCTGCATAAGCGGCTCCGGCCCGGCGGCCTGCTTTGCGCGCTGCATTTTCTCTTTTTCGATCACGAGCGGGATGATGCGCGTGCCGCACAGCTTGTCGCCCGCTTTGACCGGGAAACCGGACGCGCGCGTGGCGATCATCATTTCGCCCAGCGCGTTGACCGCGCGCAGGCGCGCGATGTCCACGAGCAGCAGGCCATCGGTTTCGGCGGTCAGCTCGATCTTGCCCTCCTTGGGCGCGGAGGCGCGCATATGCTCGCCCTGACAGATCGCGCGCAGGATATCCGCCGCATCGTTCTCGTGCAGCATGTTTTCGTTATTTTCCCAGATGTAGATGTGCTCCTTGCCCACGCTGAGCAGCACGGGGATATCCTCCTCGCGGATGATATGCCCCTTGCGGAACACCGCGTCCTTGGTCACCCCGGGGATGATCTGGGTGATATCATGGCAGAGCACCTGCCCGACTGCATCCTGTACGCGCATCAGTTTCATGGATAAAGCCTCCAGCCGTAAACTCACGGACTGCCGCAGGGGCAATCCTTTTGTTTCCATTATAGCATATCCGAACATATTCCCGCAACAAATATGATATTCCAACAAACGACAAGGGTATTACAGGATATTTCGTTATATTTATAGATGATGAACGAAAATGCGCCGCATCCGTTGTGCGGCGCGGCGCAAGCTGGTATAATCATTTCAAGGCATAAAAAGGAGGGATCGCCGGTGGCGGGACAGATCAGGGTGCGCGCGAGCCTGCGTCTGGTGAAGGAGGACAAGCTGTTCGGCCCGGGCGCGGCGCAGCTGCTCGAGGGCGTGGACGAGCTCGGCTCGCTCAGGCGCAGCGCAGCGCGCATGGAAATGAGCTACAACAAGGCGTGGAGCGTGATCCACGGCTGTGAGGAGCAGCTGGGCTTTGCCCTGCTCGAGCGGCGCATCGGCGGTGCGGGCGGCGGCGGCGCCGTGCTGACCGACAAGGGCCGCGAGCTGCTGCGGCGCTACCGCGCGTTTGACAAAGAGGCGCATGAAATGCTCGACCGGCTGGCGCGAGAGCATTTTGCGGGATTTTTGGAGTGAGCAGGGGAGGACAGACAGTGGAATTGCAGAACAATCAGCCCTGGGTGCTGGTGCGCGGCGCGGGCGACCTCGCGACCGGTGTGATCGTGCGGCTGCACCGGTGTGGGTTCAAGGTCGCGGTGACCGAGTGCGCGAATCCCTCCGCTATCCGGCGCAGGGCGGCTCTGTGCGAGACGGTCTGGCAGGGCGCGGCGCAGGTCGAGGGCATAACGGTGCGCCGCATTGCGGACGCGGCACAGGCGGAAAAGGCCATGCAGGCGGGGGAGATCCCGCTGCTGGTGGATGAAAGCGCGGCGTGCATTGCCGCGTTGCAGCCTGCCGCGGTGGTGGACGCGATCCTTGCCAAGCGCAATCTTGGCACAAGCCGGGAGATGGCGCCCATCACGGTCGGCCTCGGACCGGGGTTAACCGCCGGGCAGGATGTGGACGCGGTGGTCGAGACCATGCGCGGGCACCATCTGGGGCGTGTGATCCGGCAGGGCGCGGCGATCCCGAACACGGGCGTGCCGGGCGTGATCGCGGGCTACGCGGCCGAGCGGGTTATCCATGCGCCGGCGGGCGGCGCGATGCAGTTTGTCGCGGATGAAAGCGGAAACACCGTCGATATCGGCGCGCTGGTCAGGGCAGGACAGATCATCGCGCGGGTCGGGGATACCCCGGTGCATGCAACGATCGACGGCGTGCTGCGCGGGCTGATCCGCGAGGGCTATCCGGTGACCAAGGGGCTCAAGATCGCAGACATCGACCCGCGCCCCGAGCAGGCGGCATACTGCGACACAGTTTCCGACAAGGCGCGCGCCATCGGCGGCAGCGTGGTCGAAGCGCTGCTCGAACTGGCGCGGGAAAAGCAGATCCGGCTGCTGTAAACACAAAAAACGGGCTTTTCAGCCCGTTTTATTTTTATTACATATCAGATTACATATCAGATAAAACCCAGTCCATGAGTGCGGCGGGTTCATACCGCAGGCTGCCCACGCGGCAGTCCAGCCCCTCGGCGGACAGGATGCGCGCGAGCGGCGCAGCCTGCGCGTAAAGGGCGGGCGTGTCCGCCTGATTGAGCCATACGCGCACCTTTTTGCGCGGCAGGCGGCAGGCGGCTGCCGCCTCGCGCACGCAGTACAGCACTTCGTCCGCGCCGACCCGCCGCTCGGGGTCGCGCGCCCAGTCCGGGTTGCGGTCGTACCGGTGCACGGCTTTGCATACCGGCTGCCCCCACGCGGACAGCCCGGCGACGATCAGGCACAGATCGGATTCCGGCGGCACGACCGGCTCGTCCGCCCGGTGCAGCTTGAGCGGCAGGCGGTGCGCGCCGTCCGCCTCGCACAGGGTCACATCCGCCGCGCGGACAGCCTGCCGGAACAGGCCGGGCGCGAGCGCGCCCAGCTTGCCAGCGGAAGCGGCTGTGCCCGCGCAGACAATGCCGGGCGCGGCGAGCGCATCCAGCAGCGCGTCCGCGTCCGGGTCGATCAGCAGCGCGCGGCTGTCCGGTGGCGCGACCGGATAGATATGCGTCGAGGTGGTCAGCAGCACACGGCGGTCGGATAGCGCCTGAGCCAGTGTCAGCAGCGCGGTGGTCTTGCCGCCCGCGCCGATAACAGAAATAATGGTATGTTGCTCCATAGGGGTCACTCCTCGTTTTGCCACAGCGGGCGGTACGCGCTGCCGTCCGCAGCGTACAGCGCCTCCGCGTCCCGGTCGAGCAGGGCGCGGCAGTCGCTTTCCGCCCAAAACCGCACGCAGGTGCCGCAGGACGAGCTGAGTGCGCGCGGCACGGGCTGCATCTTTGCGCGGCAGCCCGCGGCTTTCAGCGTCTGAAAGGTCAGCATGGCGCTCAAATGCGTGTGGAAGGTGGCGATGTACTCGTTCATGCCTTTTTCACCAACGTTAGCGCAAACTCGTCCTCCCCGGTGGGGCAGGAGGTTGCTTCGTAGCCGTTGTTGCTCGCAAAGCGCGTGATGTTCTCCACCGCGCAGGGATCGTCCACCAGCACCTCGAGCGTCTGCGGTGCGTTTGCCTTGACTTCCTTCTGCACCATGACCACGGGCATGGGGCAGGAATAGCCTCTTGCATCAATCATTTTGCCTTTTCCTCCTTGTGCAGGTTTGCAATCGAAATCACGAGCAGCAGCACCAGCCCGATGCAGATGCCGATGCGGCCGGGCATGGCCACGCCGCCCGCGGTGAACACGCCGTCGGTCATCGCATCCGCGTTGCCCGCCATGCCGAAGTTATGCGCGATCGCCGCGCCCACGATCATGCCGAGCACGGTCACCGCGCTGTCGCCGCTGCCCTCGCCCGCGAGGATGAGCTGGCGCAGCGGGCAGCCGCCGAGCAGCACCGAGCCCCAGCCAACAAGGCCCATGCCGAGGAAGCTCCACAGGTAGTCGTGGTGCGCCACAGGCTGCACCTCGAGCGCAGTGTGAAAGTTGCCCAGAATGAGGTTGCCGATCAGGACGGTGACGAAAATCGCGATAAAGCCGCTCACCAGATGGAAGTCGCGGAACAGGAACACATCGCGCAGGCCGCCCGCCATGCACAGGCGGCTTTTCTGCGCCAGCGCGCCGACGACCAGGCCGCCGATGAGCGAGACCAGCCAGAACGCATGGCTCGCGCCCGGGCCCGCCTGCGAGAAGTGGATAAACGCCGGCGCCGCGATCAGCAGCGCGAGCACCGCAACCATAAAGCCGGGCAGCACGAAGCCGTCCGCCTTTTTCACCTTATACGCGCGGCCGAGCGAAAAGCCCTTTTTGAGGAAAAGGACGCCCGCGCCGATGCCTGCCGCAAAGCCCAGAAGCCCTGCGATCGCGGTCACGTCGCCGCCGCCCAGGCGGATGACCATGCGCAGCGGGCAGCCGAGGAAGGCGAGCGCACCCACCATCACGATCATGCCCAGCACAAAGCGCGTCGCAGGCGCGGAACCTGCCCGCGCGCGGAACTCGCGCCCGGCGAGCGCCGCAAACATCGCGCCGAGCACCAGCCCGATGATCTCCGGGCGCAGGTACTGCACCTTTTCTGCGCTGTGCAGCCCGAGGCCGCCCGCAATGTCGCGCAGGAAGCAGGCGATGCAGAAGCCCATATTCGCGGGGTTGCCCGCCGCGGTGAGGAGGAGCGCCGCGAGGCCGACGACCACACCCGTGCCGATGACTAAGTACTTACTTTTACCCATTTGATTCTCCCTTACCTTATGTAGAAATGGTTTTATATCGAACACCGCCGTTTTACATTTGCGCGGCGGTGTGATACACTGAAGAAAATGACGCGCCGGGAGGGACCGCCATGCACACCGTATATCTGGACAACGCCGCCACTTCGTTCCCCAAGCCGCCCACGGTCGGGGCGCGCATGCGGGAATATGTGGACGAGGTGGGCGCGTCAGTGAATCGCGGCTCGTATGAAGCGGCGCAGCAGGCCGAGCTCGTCACCCTGCGCCTGCGGCAGCGGCTTTGCGCGCTGTTCGGCTTCGCCGATCTGTCGCATGTGATTTTGACCCCGGGCAACACCTGGGGGCTGAATATGCTGCTCCTCGGTGCGCTGTGGCCGGGCGACCATGTGCTGGTTTCCGCGATGGAGCACAATGCGGTCATGCGGCCGCTCACCCAGCTCACAAAGCACGGCGTGGCCTTCGACCGTATCCCGTGCGACGCAGAAGGGCGGCTGCAAACCGACCGAATCGAGGCGATGCTGCGCCCCAACACCCGGCTGGTGCTGCTTGCGCATGCATCCAATGTGTCCGGCACGGTGCAGGACGCAGCGGCTGTGGGCGAGATCTGTGCCGCGCGCGGCATCCCGTTCGCGCTGGACGCCGCGCAGACCGCGGGGCATATCCCGCTGGACTTTGCGGCGCTGCACCTTTCGGCGCTGTCCGTCCCCGCGCATAAGGGGCTGATGGGGCCGCAGGGCATCGGCGCGCTGCTGCTCCGGCCGGACTTTGCAAAAACGCTCGAGCCGCTCGTGAGCGGCGGCACGGGCAGCGTATCCGACAGCGAGGACATCCCACTTTACCTGCCCGACCGCTTTGAGCCGGGCACGCCCAACCTGCCCGGGATTTACGGCTGGGAAGCCGCGCTCGACTACCTCGAAGGAATCACGGTCGAGGCGGTTGCCGCGCACGACCGCGCGCTGTCCGCGCGGCTGCTGGGCGGCCTGCGGGACGTGCCGGGCGTGTCGCTCATCGGGCCGGATACCACAGAGGGCCGCGTGGGTGTGTTCAGCTTGGACTTTCCGGGAAAGGACAACGCGGAGATCGCCGCCCGGCTCGAGGAGGAATTCGGCATTCTCACCCGCTGCGGGCTGCACTGTGCACCCTCCGCACATCGCACGCTCGGCACTTTCCCGCGCGGCACGGTGCGCCTGTCCCTCGGCTGGTTCAACACGGAAGCGGACATCGACCGCGCCTTGCAGGCAGTGAAAGCCCTCAGCGCAGGCTGATGCGCGCCCCGCCGGAATAACTTTCGACCGTTCCCACGCGCTGTGCGCTGGGGACGGTTTTTTGCAGCGCGGCAAACAGCGCGTCCGCGTCTTCAGGGTGCACCGCGATCAGCAGGCCGCCTGAGGTCTGCGGGTCGTACAGCGCGTCCTGCACCTCGAGCGGGGCATTGCCCGGGTCGACAAACGGCTCGGCGTACCGCCGGTTGCGGTACATGCCCTCGGGCAGCAGCCCCATGCGCGCGAATTCGAGCGCCTCAGACGGGATATCGACCGCGCCGGTGTCGATCGTCAGGTGTACATCGCCGCCCTGCGCCATCTCGAGCGCGTGCCCCAGCAGGCCGAAGCCGGTCACATCCGTGCAGGCGTGCACGCGGAACTGCACCATCGCGTCGCGCGCGGCCTTGTTGAGCGTCGCCATGCGCGCGAAAACGCCCGCGAGCACATCCTTTGGGCATATATCCGCCTTGGCGGCGGTGGTCAGGATGCCCGCGCCGAGCGGCTTGGTCAGCAGCAGCACATCGCCCGGCTGCGCGCCCGCGTTGGCGAGCACCTTGTCCGGGTGCACAAAGCCGGTCACGCACAGGCCGTACTTGGGCTCCTCGTCCAGAATGCTGTGCCCGCCTGCGATGACCGCGCCTGCCTCGTAGACCTTGTCATACCCGCCGCGCAGGATGTCCTGCACCGCGCGGTCGGGCATGGATTTGGGCACGCACAGCAGGTTAAGCGCGGTTTTGGGCTCGCCGCCCATCGCGTAGACGTCGGACAGTGCGTTCGCCGCCGCGATCTGCCCGAACAGGTACGGGTCGTCCGCGATGGGCGGGAAAAAGTCCACGGTCTGCACGAGCGCGAGTTCGTCCGACACGCGGTAGACCGCCGCGTCGTCGCTTTTGTCAAAGCCGACGAGCAGGTTGGGGTCGCGGTGCACGGGCAGCCCCTCGAGCAGCTGGGCGAGCACGCCCGCGCCGACTTTGGCCCCGCAGCCCGCGCAATTTGCCAGCTTGGTCAGTTTGATCTCCTGTTCCATGAACCCCTCCGTCTGCCTGTATGCTGCACCGCCTGCGCAGCATTTCGTTATACTATCAAAAAGATAACATATGCCCGTCCGATGGTCAAGCCACATTCGCCTTTTGCATATCGCGCACGGTTGTGCTACAATAGGGAACGGAAAATTATTTGAAAAAGGGGAAAATACAGTGCTTTCCAAAAAGAGTAAGGCGATCGGCTTTATCCTGCTGTCCGCCTTTGGGTTTGCGATGATGAGCACATTCGTGCGCCTGGCGGGCGATCTGCCGTCCATCCAGAAGTCTTTTTTTCGCAACGTGGTCGCCATGATCGTGGCGGCTGTCGTACTGCGGCGGGAGGGCGTCGGCTTCAAGTGGGAGAAGGGCAACCTGCCGCTGCTGCTCCTGCGGTCGGTCTGCGGCACGCTGGGCATTTTCTGCAACTTCTACGCGATCGACCATCTGGTGCTCGCGGATGCGAACATCCTCAACAAAATGTCGCCGTTTTTTGCGATACTGTTCTCGCTCGTGCTGCTGAAGGAGCGCGCGAATGTGCTGCAATACCTCGCGGTGCTCGCAGCGTTCGGCGGCAGCATGCTGATCGTCAAGCCGGGCTTCTCGTCCGAGGCATTCCCCGCGCTGATCGGCCTGCTGGGCGGCATGGGCGCGGGCGCGGCATATACCGCGGTGCGCGCCCTGTCCAAAAACGGCGAGAAAAGCGCGCGCATCGTGTTTTTCTTCTCCGCGTTCTCGACGATCGTGTGCCTGCCGTACCTGCTGCTGGATTACCACCCCATGACCTGGGGCCAGCTCGCCTGCCTGCTTGCGGCGGGCGCATCTGCGGCCCTCGGTCAGTTCGGCGTGACGCTGGCCTATGCGCACGCCCCGGCCAAGGA
>USLE01000028.1 GCA_900555465.1 uncultured Butyricicoccus sp. | reverse complement strand
GCTATCCTTTTGTTCCTATACAAGCCAAGAATGTGGGTCGAAAACATTGTTTTTTGCCCCATATTTCATTTTTGTCAACAGGTCCCTTATTGTACCTTATCTAAGAAAAACGTTCGCCGCCCCACCCTTCTGGGTGGCATCCGTTCTGCTTACTCTGTCCTATTAATTGGGCGGCAGACGCAAAGCGGGACTTACTTCTGCGCGCGCAGCGCGCCCTGAAGGGAAGAAGGGGGATTGACAAGAGGGAGGAAACCGATTCGGTTTCCTCCCTCTTGCCCGCAGCGCGGCCGCGCAGGCCGCATTTTCGCCCGTGATGTGCGGGCATCCTTATCTGCCGTTAGACAGGTATCTGCGCCGGCGCGCAATAGTGAGCCTGTTATTCCCACTTTTCCCAAACCTCAGGCTGGTATCCGACCGTCGCCTGCCGCCCGTTGCGTACGACCGGTGTTTTCATCAGCGTGCCGTCCTCGAGCAGCTTTTCCTTCTTATCCTCATCGTACGCAAGGTAGGCGAGCGAAGCATAGCCCTTGCTCTTCTCGTCAATGAGCGCATCCAGCCCGCCGACCGCTTTCAGAACGCTGTCCAGCTCGCCCTTGGACATGCCCTTTTGCGCAAGGTCGATCATCTGGAACTTGATGCCGCGCTCTTTGAACCAGCGCTGCGCCTTTTTGGTATCAAAACATTTGTTTTTACCGAAAATCTGTATATTCATGCTATCGTTCTCCTTTTGTCCCATTATAGCAAAGCGCGTGTGCAAAAACAAGCGTTGACAAAATGATTGCATTACTGTATTATGTACATAGAACAATAATGCAAGTATGGAGGAAATCAGAGAATGCAATACACTGCCGTGCCGCTCGAGCGGCGCAACGGGCTGGACGGGTTCCAGCTCAAACTGATCGCGCTTGTCATCATGACGATCGACCACATCTATTATTTCGGCTGCAGTCTGACCGACATGCCGGAGATCATGACCCTGATCGGCCGTATCGCTGCGCCGATCTTCGTGTTTTTCGTGACCGAGGGGTTTGTTCACACGCACAGCCGGGGAAGGTATCTGCTGCGGCTGTACATAGGCGGCGTGCTCATGCAGATTAGCAACCTGTTTGTGAATATCTGCTTCCCGATGCAGAACGGCGTGATCGTACTCAACGGTATCTTTACCACAATGGCGGTCATCGTGATCTACCTGTGGTGGATCGAAAACATGCGCAAGGCGTGGCGTGAACACCGGCGCGGCTGCGCGGTGCTCTACGCGCTGGCAATGGCGGCGCTGCTGCTTTCGATCGTGCCGGTGCAGATGCTGCTGCCGGTCTCGCCGCTGGCGGTGCAGCTTGCGACGATTTTTGTGCCCAGCCCGGTCTGGTGCGAGGGCAGCGTGCTGATCGTGCTGATCGGCATCGGTTTTTATTACTGCCGGAACAGCAAGCGGGCGATTGCGATTTTTTACACGGCGTTTCTGTGTGCAGTGCTTGCGCTGCAATGCCTGGTCGCCTTTGATTGGGAAGTCATGATTTCGGTGTTCTTCATGTGGCTCGCGCTGCCGCTAATCCTGTCGTATAACGGGCAGCGCGGCCGCGGGATGAAATATCTGTTCTATGTCTATTATCCGGCGCATGTATATATTTTGGCCATTGCGGCCTCCCTGCTGGGCAGGGTATGGTGAAAGGGGAAGGACGCGGCTGCGTCCTTCTTTTCGTATGCGGGGCATGAACCTTGCAAAACCTGCCAAATGTATTATAATGAACTTAATCAATCTAGTTTGAACGGGGGAGGAAAATGCGGATTTTGGTAGCCGAGGACGAGCGCGACCTCAACCGGCTGATCTGCCGGACGCTCGAGCGAGCGGGATACAGCGTGGATGCCTGTTTTGACGGCGAGGCGGCGATGGACTGCCTGCTCGGGGCGGAATACGACTGCCTGCTGCTGGATATCATGATGCCGAAAAAGGATGGGCACGAGGTGCTCCGCGCCGTGCGCGCAAAAGAGGATGCGACGCCGGTCATTTTTCTGACCGCGCGCGACAGCGTGCAGGACCGCATCGAGGGGCTGGACCTCGGCGCGGATGATTATCTGGTCAAGCCTTTTGATCTGGACGAGCTGCTTGCCCGCATCCGCGCGGCGACGCGCAAATACGGCGCGCAGAAAACCAGTGTGCTCACCATTGCCGACCTGACCGTGGACACGGTCAGCCATGCGGTGACGCGCGGCGGAAAGGAGATCCGCCTGTCCGCGAAGGAGTATGCGATCCTGGAATACCTGCTCCGGAACAAGGGGACGGTGATCTCGCGCACCCGGCTGGAGGACCATATCTGGAATTACGACTATGCGGGCGGATCAAACGTAGTGGACGTTTATATCACCTATCTGCGCAAGAAGATCGACAGCGGTTTTGACAAAAAGCTGATCCACACGATCCGCGGCGCAGGCTGGATCATGAAGGAGGAGCCGTGAAACGTTTATCAGTCAAGCAGAAGCTGACGATCTGGATCATCCTGCTCATGCTGCTGCTGGTGGGGCTGGTGCTGGGATTCATGCTGGCGGTCAGCAGCTCGGTTGTGACCGAACATGCCCATGACCAGCTCACCACCACCCTGCGGGGCAACCTGTCCGGCATTTCGCGGGAAAACGGCACGCTTTCGTTCAGCGAGGATTTCTCGTTTACGCGAAGCGGTGTGTACACGCTGGTCTACAGCGACAGCGGCGCACTGCTGGCAGGCCAGCCGCCGCTGTCCTTCCCGGAGGGGATAACGTTCGAAAACGGCATCACCCGCACGGTTTCCGGCGCAGCGGACGATTTTTATGTGCTGGATTATTGGCTGCACTTCGGCTGGGACGACGGTGTATGGGTGCGCGGCGTGACCCCGATGCCGGACACCGCGGATATCCTGAACGAGCTGGCGGATATCGCGCTGCTCCTGCTGCCGCTGATGGTGATCGTCAGCGGGCTGGGGGCCTATCTGATCGCACGCTCGACGTTCCGGCCGATCGACCGCATGATCCGCACGGTGGGGGAGATCAGCGAGGGGCGCGATCTGTCCCGCCGCATCGGCCTGCCGTCCGGTAGGGACGAGATCAGCCGGCTGGGGCAGGCGTTTGACAGCATGTTCGCCCGGCTGGAGACCTCGTTCGAGGCGGAAAAGCAGTTTACCTCGGATGCGTCGCACGAGCTGCGCACCCCGGTCGCGGTCATCCTCGCCCAGTGCGGGGACGCGCGCCGCAATGCGCAGACTCCGGAACAGTACGCCGAGGCGATCGACGTGGTCGAGCGGCAGGCGAAGCGCATGAGCGACATGATCGCCCGGCTTTTGCAGATGACCCGCCTCGAGCAGGGCACGCAGCGCATCGCAATGGAGCACGCGGACATCAGCAGCCTGGTCGAGGTCATCTGCGGGGAACAGCCCCAGCTGCCGCAGGGCATCACCCTGCAAAGCGATATCCAGCCCGATGTGGAGGCGTGGTTCGATGTTACGCTGATGAGCCGCCTGCTGCAGAACCTGATCAACAACGCCGCGCAGTACGGGCGCGAAAACGGGCATATCTGGGTCGTGCTGCGCCGCATGGAGGGGGACGTGGTGCTCTCCGTGCGCGACGACGGCATCGGCATCCCGGCCGAACAGCTGGATAAGATCTGGCAGCGGTTTTATCAGGTGGAGTCCGCGCGCGGCGCGGAGGGCGGTGCAGGACTCGGCCTGCCGATGGTGCGGCAGATCGCCGCGCTGCACGGCGGCACGGTGACTGTGGACAGCCGCGAGGGAGAGGGCAGCTGTTTTACCCTGCGCTTTCCGGCAGAAGGGCGGCAAACGCGGACGGAAAAAGATTCTGAATAAAATTTACGAATTTAATATTCTTTTAATGTTGGGCTGTTATGATGGGTACAACAAAAAAGAAAGGCGGGAGCGATATGAAGCATAAGCTCTTTATCATAAGCACAGGGCTGATTCTGGCAGCCGCGCTGGCAGGCTGTACCCCATCGGCACAGACCGGCGGGCAGTCCGCATACATCGGTGTGGAGGATGCCAAGGCGGCAGCGCTCAGCGCGGCGCAGGTCGACAGTGCGGATGCACAGTTTTCCGTTGCCGAGCTGTGGGACCATGACGGCGAACAGTATTACGAGGTGGACTTTACCGCCGGCGGACAGGAATACCACTACGCGATCGATGCGGTGACCGGCATGGTGATTGAGTCCGGCACCGGCGCTGCGGCGCAGCAGAGCGCGGCTGTTCAGGGCGGTGTTTCGACGCAGCAGGGGACGGCAGGCGACGGACAGATCGGCGAAGACGAGGCCAAGCGCATCGCGCTCGAGGATGCGGGCGTTGCGGAAGCGGATACCGATTATCTACAGGTTCATCTTGACCGGGACGACGGTGCCGAAATCTACGATGTGGAATTTGCAGTGTTTGCTAATGACGGCTCGGTCACAGAATACGATTATGAGATCGACGCGGCGACCGGTGAGATCCGCAGCCAGGACCATGAGGCGGAGCGGATTGCCTTGTACGGCGGCAGCGATTCGCAGAACGGCGTGATGGCAGAAGATAAGATCCGCGATATCGCGCTGGCCAAGGTGCCGGGCGCGACCGAAAAGGATATCCGGCTCAGTCTGGACCGCGACGACGGCAGGATGTCGTATGAGGGAAAGATCATCTATCAGGGCATGGAGTATGATTTCGAAATCGACGCTTACAGCGGTGCCATTCGCGAATGGGAAGCTGAGTCGGTTTTTGATGATTAACCAAGCAATTTATAAAGGGAGGAAAACACCATGAAAAAATTGATCTGCACCATGACGCTTGCCGCCCTGCTGTGCGGCGCAGCGGGCGCCGCGAATGCGCCGTACAGCGTTACGGCGGAACTCAGCCCGAACGTCCCAGTCCGTATTGACGGCGTTGTGCAGACGTTCTACAACGTGCAGGGCGAGGAAGTGCACCCGATCAGCTATGCGGGCACGACCTATGTCCCGATCCGTGCGATCGGCGAGATCATGGGCAAGAACGTAAACTGGGATAATTCCACGAACACCGCGACCATCGGCGGCGAGCGCACCACAGGCGCGACAAACGGCACGCCGGATACCACTGCGACCGAGCAGAAGATCACCGTCCAGATGCGTCCGGACTACACCATCATCATCGACGGCACCGCGCGCACCTTCCGCGATGTCAACGGCAAGGTGGTCGACCCGCTGCTGTACGAGGGCTCGATCTATCTGCCCCTGCGCGCGATCGGCGAGCTGATGGGCATGAATGTCGAGTGGGATGCGACCGACGGCACGGTATTCCTCTCCGGCGAAGTGACCGACTTTGACACCAACTATCCCACCGGAGGCTCCGGCTCGACGACGGGCAATGCGAAGATCAGCATGTCCGAGGCGTATGAGATCGCGCTGAACCATGCGGGACGCACCGCGGACGAGGTCGTGATCGTCGAGCGCGAGCTGAGCCAGGATGACGGCCGTCTGGAATACGAGATCGAGTTTATCTACAGGTCCGGCAACAGCTATACCGAGTACGACTATGAGATCGACGCCAACACCGGCGCGATCGTGAGCTATGACCGCGACGCGGAGCATTACCGCGGCACCCAGACCACGGTTTCGACCAGTGCGGAACGCGCCAAGCAGATCGCGCTGAATCAGGTGTCCGGTGCAACGGCGTCCAGCATCCGTGATTTTGATATCGACGAGGACGACGGCCGTCTGGAGTACGAGGTCAAGATCTGGTACAACGGTGTGGAGTATGAGTTCACGATCGATGCGTCCACCGGCAATATCATCGAGCGCGAGACCGACCGCGACGACGATGACGACTGGTATGACGACGATGATCGGTATGACGACGATCGTTACGATGATGACTGGGACGACCGGTATGACGACGATGATCGTTACGACGACGATGACGACGATGATCGTTACGACGACGATGATGACGATGATCGTTACGACGACGATGATGACGATTGGGACGACTGATCGCAGCACGCAAACAGCATAAGCAGAAAAACCGCGCTGGTCAGCGCGGTTTTTTCTGTTTGGATCCGGCAGGCAGGCGGATCACGCCATAAGTGTGCGTCACGGGCAGCAGGAGCACACAGGCGAGCACCGCGCACCGCCCCAGCTCACACAGCAGCAGCGGGACGGCGAAAAACACCTCTCCATGCCGCGCAAAGTCGCCGATCGAGGCGAGCCCGGCGGCGGAAAAGCCTGGATAGGGCAGCAGGGCGGCGGTATGCACGCCGAGCAGCAGTGCAGTGCGCAGGCTGATGAGCGCGAACAGCGCGCCGCCTGCCGCCAGCCCGCGTGAAGCCGCGCCGGAAAGCCGCTCCGGCAGGGAGAGCGAGAGCACGAGCGATGCGGGAAGCAGGTCGGATAAAATATCCCATACCTGCCCGGGCAGGGAGGCGTCCGGCATCTGCCAGTAGGAAAGGTCGAGCTGGGTCAGCGTTAGAACGCCGGACAGCGCGACCACCACGCCCGCGAGCCATGCCACGGGCAGCGCCCACATCGCGCAGCGGTTGAGGCCTGCGGTTGCGGTGAGCAGCGCACAGATGGTCAGCATGAGGATCAGGCTCCACAGCGGGCGGGAGGGGAACACCGTGTCCCGCAGGAACACGCCCATGCGGGCGAGCGAGCGGGTGAGCGGCCAGAGCGCCGCCAGCGCAAGCAGCCATTGCAGCAGGCGGGAGCGCTGCCAGCATGGGGCGAGGCGTGCGCCGCCCGCGCAGACCAGCGCGCAGATCAGGCTGGCGAGCGCCGCGGCGTATAAGGTCTGGCCGGTTACCGGGGCATACAGGATTTCGCTCAGGGGCAGCAGGGCGAACAGCGCCGCGCCCCAGCGCGGAAACAGGCGTTCACGCATCGGATGACCCACCTCCGATCTCGCTGCCGTCTAAAAAGCAGGAAAGCTGACTGTTTGCAAACACGGCTGTCCCGGCGGGCGCGGTCTGCCCGTATTCGTCCAGATGCAGCGCGGGCAGGATGGCAGTGCCGCTTGCGTGCAGCAGCTCGGCCGCGCGGTAGAGCGGCATGTCGGGCAGCGTACCCTCCTGCGCGGCGCGGTCGAGCATTTCGCTGAGCGCATAGACCTCGTCGTCGTTGCGGAGCAGCTCGGATGCTGCGCCGCCGCGCACCACTGCGACCCGCAGGCTGAGCCGCACATCGTTCTCCGTGCACAGATCGTCCGCCAGCGGCAGGATGCTTTCCTCTGCGGCGGATTCATCCAGCAGCAACACCTGCGCGTGGCTCAGATACATCTCGCCGGGCAGCAGGTTGCCGAGGGTCTGGATGAGCGCGGGCAGATCGCGGCCGGCCGCCGAAAGATAGGCGGGCGAGGCCGGGGCGTCCAGACTGTCCTGCCGCACGATCTCGGCAGTCAGGCGGTACTCCTCTCCGGTTTTATCCAGCGCGAGCGCAGAGACCGGCGAGATCTCGCGCGAGCAGCCGCACAGCAGGAGCAGAACCAGCGGCAGCAGCAGTTTTCCAGACAGTTTCACGGTTTGTCCCCCTTTTTCAGATCGCGCTTGACCGCGAAGCGGTCGTGCCGCATGAAGAACCACGGGGCGCGCAGCCAGGCGTCCTCCTGTTCGGCCTGCACGCGCGGCACGAAGTTGAGCAGATACGGCACCGAGCACGAGTGCATCCGGCACAGCCACACCAGCACGAGCGCGAGGATAAGACCCACGCCGTACAGCCCGTATGCCGCGGCAGCAGCGAGCAGCGCAAAGCGCAGCCACAGGGAGGCTGTTTGCAGCTTGGGCACCATCAGCCCGGTCACGCCTGCGATCGCGACCACGATCACTGTCGGCGCGGCGGCAAAGCGCGCGGAGACCGCGGCTTGTCCGAGCACGAGGCCGCCGACGATGCTCATGGTCTGCCCCATTGCGCCGGGCGTGCGCGCGCCCGCCTCCTTGAGCGCTTCGAGAACGAACAGCATCAGCAGGGTCTCCCAGCCGACCGGGAGCGGCACGCCGCGCTGCGCGGCAGAGATCGCGAACAGCAGCCGGGCGGGCACCAGCTCGCGGTGGTACAGCAGCAGCGCCACATAGACCGCGGGGAAGGAGATCGTAAACACGAATCCCAGCACACGCAGCACGCGCGACAGGTTGGCCTGCAGGAAGTTGATATAGTAGTCGTCGTTCGACTGGAAGCACTCCTGAAACAGGAAAGGCGCGGTCAGCACGACCGGGCTGCCGTCCACCACGATCGCGATGCGCCCCTCGACCAGCCGCGCCGCGACCACGTCCGGCCGCTCGGTCGTGCCGAGAGTGGGGAAAGGCGTCCAGCGGTGGTCGCGGATGCGCTCGGCGAGATAATTGGCGTCCAGCACGCTGTCGACCTCCAGCGCTTCCAGCTTGCGCCGCAGGTGGCTGACCAGCTTGTGCTCGCATACGCCCGCCAGATAGCACAGGCAGACCACGGTGTTGGTGCGTGTGCCGATGCGCAGAAAGGTGAATTTGAGCCGCTTGTCGTTAAGACGGCGGCGGATGAGCGCGAGGTTGGGCATGAAGCACTCGGTGAAGCCCTCGCGCGGGCCGGACAGCACGCGCTCGTTTTCCGGCTCATTGGCCGAGCGGACGGAAAAGCCCTTGGTGTTGACCACGACCGGCCGCGCGTCGCCCTCGGTGAACACGACCGTGTCGCCGTATAGAAAAGAAGCGAACAGCTTGTTCGTGTCGGTCTCCACGCGGCTGTCGTTGACCTGCAGGATGGTCCCTGCAAGCTCGTCGGCGGTCGCGCATTCGCAGTCCGCGCACACGATCGGCCGCACAACGCTCTGGTTGATGGCGATGTTGTTGACCATGCCGTCGAAAAAGAATACCGCGCAGGAAAGCCCCTTGTGACCCACCGCGCGGCGGGTCACAAAGGTGTTGTCGCCCTGGAAGATGGCTTTCATCAGGCGGATGTTGCTTTCGAGATCGGTGGAAAATGTGATCTGCTCCATTGTTTCACCCCTTAGCAGGGGTATTTTGCGCGCCTTGGCAGGGATTTATGCGCCGTTCAGGTCGTCTGCCAGCGTCTGCCCGAACAGCCGGATGGCGGCGAGCGCTTCGGGCATGGTGTTGCCGGACGAGCCGACCTCGATCAGCATGGAGCCGGGGCTCGCGTGCTGGTTGAAGCGCTGGGTGCGCAGGTTGACCGGCCGCATCAGCCCGGGATAGGCGCGGTTGAGTTGATATTGCAGGCCCGTGACATAGTTTAAGTTCTGCTGCCAGTCCGGATGGTACAGGCCGCCCTCGTCCGTGCCGACCACGAACATGAGCTGCGCCATCTCCTCGCCGTCGATCGTGCAGGAGGTTTTGTAGGCCGTGCCGTCGTCGGTCAGGATCGAGTCGCGGTGCACGTCGATCACGACCTTGATGGTCGGGTTCGCGGCAAGTGCGTCCTCGATCGCGGCAAGCGAGCGGTCATATGAGCCGGAGTAGGCCGGGGAGTCGAAAATATCGCGGATGTGCATCGCCTGCACGCCGTTCTCCTCGAGCACCTTTTGCAGCTCATCGCCCACGCGGACGACATTGTAGCGCGTGTCGGTCGTGCGCTCGTTTTCGGTCGGCGTGTAGGGGAAAGCAGCGTCCGGTGTATAGCTCTCGCTGCCGTGCGTATGTACGATCAGCACCTGCGGCCCGTCGCCTTCGGCGCGGATCGAGGTGTCGGCGGCAAGGCACGCGGCGACGTCCACCTCATACGAGGTCTCGTTGTTGACCGTGATGGTAGCGGCCTTGTCCGCGGCGTCCAGCACGGGCGCGTCGTTTTCCTCCTCGAGCGGGATATAGG
>USLE01000027.1 GCA_900555465.1 uncultured Butyricicoccus sp. | reverse complement strand
GCCTTGTCGGTCAGCACCAGCCGCTTGAGCCGCCCGTCGTGCGGCACCGGCTCGTGCCGCAGCAGCCCGTGCTGCTCCATCAGCTGCAAAATGCCGGTCGCCGTCGAACGCCGGAACCGGAACTGGGTCTCCACATCCTTTTGGAACCGGTCGCCGTCCGCGACCGACAGATAGTGGATGATCATGCCCTGCATGCCGGTCACATGGCTGATCTCCTCGCCCTGCGGTTGGCACGCCATCTGCCGCTTGAGCAAATTGTTCAGCATGCCGAGCTCACTGCCGATCCTCTGCTCCTGCATCGTTTTTGTTAGCCTCCTTACTGTTAGTCCACTAACACATTATACTCAAAACCCCTGCCCTGTCAACGATCTTCACAAAAAGTTCAAAATTGGCATCCGGCGCAAAGGCAGGGAGCCTTTCCGCGTTTGCGCAAAAAGGCTCCCTGTCCTGCCAAATCATCCCATTTTATGCCTGATACTGCGGTTTCAAGTACAAATCCTTCAATAATGACCTGTCGGTCCTCGTCCGGAGCACCCGCTCGCCCGCGCGGTGAGCTTAGCCATATCAATCCCCCGGCAGGCCCTCCCAGCGGTGCTTTGCCATATCCACACGGCCGTCCGGCAGAAACGTGATGCCGTCCGCCTCGAGCAGCGCACGCTGCATATCCGCGCCGCCGAATGCAAATGCTTTGGAGGTACGGCCGTCCCGGGTCACCACCCGGTAACAGGGGATGCCCTCCGGATCAGGATTGGCATGCAGTGCATAGCCCACCACCCGCGCCCAGTGCGGATTTCCGGCGAGCAGCGCGACCTGTCCATAGGTCGCGACCGTGCCGCGCGGGATGCGCCGCACGACTGCATAAATTTTGTCAAAAGCGTTCATTTTGCAAGTTTCACCCTTCCGCACTTCATTATATCAGGTAAAACTACCAATTACCATCCCCATTCCCAAAGAAAAAAATGTATATTTTTAACACGCTAAAGTATTGCGTTCCGCTGAGAAATACTATATAATAATTACACACTACCGCAAACTATGTAAGTTATTCCGTACTTTTTTCTTAAATTGAAAAAAGGCTGCGGCAGAAATGTAAGGAGGATAAACAAAATGGCACTTACCAACTCTTACCTCAAGCGCGTGTACGAAACCGTGCAAAAGCGCAACCCGAACGAGCCGGAGTTTCAGCAGGCGGTTCTCGAGGTTCTCGAGAGCTTTGAGCCGGTTGTCGAGGCCCGCCCGGAGCTGGAGAAGAACGGCATTGTCGACCGCATCGTCGAGCCGGAGCGCCTGATCATGTTCCGCGTCCCGTGGGTAGACGACGAGGGCAAGGTTCAGGTAAACCGCGGCTTCCGCGTGCAGTTCAACTCCGCGATCGGCCCCTACAAGGGCGGCCTGCGCTTCCATCCATCGGTTAACGCTTCCGTCATTAAGTTCCTCGGCTTTGAGCAGTGCTTCAAGAACAGCCTGACCGGCCTGCCGATGGGCGGCGGCAAGGGCGGTTCCGACTTCGACCCGAAGGGCAAGTCCGACGCTGAGGTCATGCGTTTCTGCCAGTCCTTTATCACCGAGCTGTCCAAGCACATCGGCCAGTTCACCGACGTACCGGCGGGTGACATCGGCGTCGGCGGCCGCGAGATCGGCTTCATGTACGGCCAGTACAAGCGCCTGCGCAATGAGTTCACCGGCGTGCTGACCGGCAAGGGCCTGTCCTACGGCGGCTCGCTCGCGCGCACCGAGGCGACCGGCTACGGCCTGTGCTACTATATGAAGGAAATGCTCGCATACAAGGGCACCTCGTTCGAGGGCAAGACGGTTGCGATCTCCGGCTCGGGCAACGTTGCGATCTACGCCTGCCAGAAGGCGACCCAGCTGGGCGCCAAGGTCGTGACCATGTCCGACTCCAACGGCTTCATCTACGATCCGAACGGCATCAACCTCGATGTTGTCAAGGACATCAAGGAAGTCAAGCGCGGCCGCATCAAGGAGTACGCGGAGCGCGTTCCGGGCAGCACCTACACCGAGGGCCAGCGTCCGTGGGGCGTCAAGTGCGACATCGCGCTCCCCTGCGCGACCCAGAACGAGCTGGACGGCGACGACGCCAAGGCGCTGATCGCGAACGGCTGCAAGTTTGTCGCTGAGGGCGCGAACATGCCGTCCACCCCGGAGGCTGTTGCTGCCTTCCAGGCAAACGGCGTATTCTTCGGCCCGGCGAAGGCTGCCAACGCGGGCGGCGTTGCTACCTCCGGCCTCGAGATGAGCCAGAACTCGCTGCGCCTGTCCTGGACCTTCGAGGAGGTTGACCAGCGCCTGCACGACATCATGGTCAACATCTTCAAGACCTGCATCGAGTCTGCCAAGAAGTACGGCCACGACGACGACCTCGTCATGGGCGCGAACATCGGCGGCTTTGAGAAGATCGCGGACGCGATGCTGGCGCAGGGCGTATGCTGATTAATTTCGTTTGAGGCGTACAGCCTCAAACGAGGGCCGGCATTGCCAGCCTTTGGCTGGGAATGCCTATTGCAGAAAAAAACGCACCGGAAACTTTGGTTCCGGTGCGTTTTTTCTGTTTGTTAAAATTCCGAGGTACACGCCCCCGGAATTTTGGAAAACGGCGGTTTTGCTTCGCGCAGCCGCCGCTTTCCATCTAATGCGCGCCTGCGGCGCGGGATGCCGCAGGCGGCGTTACTTTTTCCACCGTCTGAGCGTCGGGAAGTATTCCCGCATCTGCTCGCGTGCCCGCTCGCGGTCGCTGTAGAATTCGGGCGCACAGTTTAAGTTATGTTCGATCTGCTCCTCCATCGTCGCGTCATAGGTGAACGCGCCGTTCTGGTAACAGTAGGTGCAGTAGGTATGGCTCTCCGTGCCGTCCGCCTCCGTGCCGCGGTCGGCAGGCTTCACCATCGGCATGCCGCACGACTGGCAGATATCCGCCATGCCGATATAGATATCGATATCCGCGCTGCCGTCCTCATAATTGCGGTATTCCTCAAAGTCCACGCCATATGCCCGCGGCAGCGGCATGGACCAGATTTCAGCCCACGCCCGCATGGGGGCTTCCCGGATATCGCCGTGAAAATGGAACTTCGCGTATTCCCCTGCCGGGATCGTGACCGCAGCAAAGCCCTCCGGACAGGTTTCGCTCTCGTACGCGACAAGGGCGTCATAACTCCCGTCGTCCCAGCCGTAGCCCGTATACAGCCCATAGCAGGGGGTGCCCGGGTCTTTCTGCATCCGCTCCCGATAGGCATCGGTTGCCATAAACCGCCCCCACAGCCCGCCGATCTTGTCCGAACAGGCCGGGTCGGCGTTCCCGGTGCGGATTTTCAGCCCGACCACCTGTTTCTCAGGCAGCGTGACCATCTCATATTGCAGCATAACGTTCATCCTTTCGGTTTTGATGCCTCCATTGTAGCATCGGATACCGGACACCGCCCGTCCGCATTTTGATACAGATCGGCAATCTTTTTTGCCTCCTCGGAAACATGGCGGCGCAGTGCGGGCGGGTGCAGGATCTCCGCGTATGAGCCGTAGGACAGCAGATACCCCGCGCCCCACGCACCGACCGGCCACTCGGTCCGCACGATCAGCGAGCCGTCCGGCTGGGGCGCGATATTGGCGCGGTCAAACTCGTCGTACACGCGGAACGCCACGACCGGCGAAAACCGCACCACGATCCCTGTGGTCGGGACGGATACCGCGCCCGCACCGTCAAGCGCCGGCGGCGCTTCGCGCGGCGCGAACTGTTCCTCCAGCAGCGCCACATGCTCCATGCGGGACAGCTCAAAGGTGCGGAACCCCTGTTTCTCCCGGCACCACGCCTGCAAATACCACGAGATGCCTTTGAACCGCAGCTTGACCGGCTCGGCCGTACGGTGCGTGGCCTGTCCGTTCTGACCGTAATAGTCAAAGGCCAGCACACGGTGTTCCAGGATCGCCGCCTTGAGCTGGTCGAACAGCGCGCGCCGCTCGCCCGCGTCGCCCCAGTCGGAAAAATCCGCGTCGATCCAGTCCACCGCCTCGCGGCGGAACAGCGCGGACAGCCGCGTGAGCAGCGCGCCGTCCTGGCCCGCGCCGGTGGCGCGCAGGCTTTGCAGGGCGTACAATATCTCATCCTGCTCGCGCGCGCTGAGCAGGGATTTGGACAGCACGAAACCGTCCAGCAGCCGCACCCCGCCCCGCCGCCCGCGCGCGGCGTAAACCGGCACGCCGGCGGCGGAAAGCGCGTCGATGTCGCGGCGGATGGTGCGCTCGGATACCTCGAGCTGGTCCGCCAGCTCGCCGACTGTCGCCCCGCCGCGCTCGAGCAGGATGTATAGAATCTCAAATAAGCGCCCGCTTTGCATGGACCTTTCCCCCCTTTTTCTCCAGTATAGCACAAAAACCGGACAAAGCATGACCGGTTTTCTGTTTCCCCTCATATCCCTGTCCCGCTCTGCATAGGATTTATCAGGTGCGAAAGGAGGCGGCGGACATGACAGGAAGAAGGCCGGCGCGCAGACGGCCGAGCGGCAGCGGAAAAGGGCTGCTGCTCGTGGTGGTGCTCGTTCTGGCAGCGGGGATCATCAAATACGCCGACACCCCGCTGGTCACCGCCGCGCGGGACAAAGCGGCCGAGGTGATCGCGGGCGTGCCCGGCGTGGACAAGGTGCTCGCGGTATTCGGCGGACAAGAGGATACGAGCGAGGTGTTCGGCGCGCAGCCGGCAGCGGGCGATGCGGAAAGCAGCTATGCCGCATCCTCGGGCGGCGCGGACGACATCCTCGGCCGGGAAAAGACGCTGTTCCCCGACACGGTCGACGAAACCGTGTACCCGATGGATTTTGAGCATGTCCTGCCTACCGAGGGCACGCTGACCTCGGATTTCGGCAGCCGCCTCAGCCCGACGACCGGACAGCCCGGCTTCCACTACGGGCTGGACATTGCGGCGGACGAGGGCGTTGTGATCAGCGCATTCGCGGACGGCACGGTGCGCGAGATCGGCGAATCGGATTACGGCAATTACCTGATCGTCGACCACGATGACGGCTTTTCCACCCTGTATGCGCATTGCAGCAGCATTTCCACCGCGGTCGGCGACGAGGTCAAATGCGGGGAGGAGATCGCGCGCGTCGGCCAGACCGGCAACGCGACCGGCCCGCACCTGCATCTCGAGATCTGGAAGGACGGCGCGGCGCTCGACCCGTCGGACTACCTGACCGGGCTGTAAGTGCGCGGACGGATCCAAGTGCGGGACGGCTTCGCCGTCCTGCTCGCCGCGCTCTGGTGCGCGGACGAGACCAATGTGCTGCCGCTGTTCCTGCTGGCCGCCGCCGTGCACGAAGCCGGGCACCTGCTCGTGCTGCACCTGTCCGGCGGACGGCTGCACCGGCTGACGCTCACCTGCTGCGGCGCAGTGCTGCGCTGCGCGCTGCCCGAGGGCCGGTGCGCGCGGGCAGCGGTCTGCCTCGCCGGGCCCGCGGCCAGCTTTGCGCTGACCGCAGCGGCAAATGCGCTCGGCGCCTACCGGCTCGCCGGCGCGAGCGTGCTGCTCGGCGCATTCAACCTGCTGCCCATGCCGCCGCTCGACGGCGGGATGGCGCTTTCCCATCTCGCGGAAGGGCGGTTTGCCGCTGTGCGGCAGGGCATTTCGCTGCTGACCATGTTCTGCCTGCTCGCGGCGGGCATGCGCCTGTGGCAGCTGGGCGGCGGCATGTGGCTTCTGCTCACCGGCGCGCTCAGCAGCACGCAAACCGTGAAAAACCTTGCCAAAGCAACCGCTATGGTGTAAGATAAAGGTACAAACACAAGCTCGCTGGAACGGAGGGACTATGTTTCAGATCGGCGACAAGGTCGTTCATCCCCTGCACGGCGCAGGCGTGATCGAGGATATTGTCGAGCGCACCATCGACGGCGCGCCCGCGCAGTATTATGCCCTCAAGCTCGCGCTGGACGATACCCAGATTTTCATCCCGACCGATGCGTGCGACAAGCTCGGCGTGCGTCCGGTTTGCTCGCGCGAACAGGCGTCCGCCCTCCTACGACAGCTCGACAGCGTCACACGCGGCGAAAGCAAGGGCTGGAACCAACGCTACCGCGAAAACATGCTGCACATCCGCTCGGGCAACCTGCTCGAGGTCGCGCAGGTGATCAAGGATCTCTCTGCGCGCGAGCACGAGCGCGGCCTGTCCACCGGGGAGAAGAAAATGCTCGCCTCCGCGCGGCACATCCTCGAGTCCGAGCTGGCGTTCGCGCTGGGGCAGACGCCGCAGGCAATCGCAGAGATCATCGAACAAAAATTATGCCGCTGAACCAAAAGGCTTTGCAGAACGCAAAGCCTTTCTTTAAAGGAGATCATCATCATGCTGGGAAAACGAAAAAAGAAACCCGCGCTGCCTGCGGTGTGCGCGGTGATCGTCGCGGCGGGCTCGTCGCGGCGCATGGGCGGCGAGAACAAGCTGCTGCTGCCGCTGGACGACGCGCCTGTGCTGGCGCACACGCTGTCCGCGTTTGAAAAATGCGCGGCGATCCGCGATATCGTGCTGGTCTGCCGCGAACAGGACATTCTGCCCTACAGCGATCTTGCGCGCGCGTTCGGCATCTCCAAGCTGCGCACGGTCACGCGCGGCGGGGACAGCCGCACCGCCTCGGTGCTCGCCGGCATCACCGCCGCGCCCGAGGACACGGGGCTCGTCGCAGTGCATGACGGCGCGCGCCCGCTGGTATCCGAGGCGGTCATCACGGAAGCGGTGTATGCTGCCGCGGAATACGGCGCTGCCGCGCCGGTCGTCCCGGTCAAGGACAGCATCAAGCGCATCCAGAACGGCAACATCGCCGCGGATGTGCCGCGCGACACGCTCGCCGCAGTGCAAACGCCGCAGGTGTTCGACCGCGCCCTGCTCACCCGCGCACTCGAAACCGCCGCCCGCGAAAACCGCACGTTTACGGACGACTGCGCCGCGGTCGAGGCAATGGGACAAGCTGTGCGCGCCACGCACGGCAGCTACGAAAACATCAAGATCACCACGCCCGAGGACATTCTGGTCGCAGAGGCGTTTTTGCACAGGGAGGAGGACTGACATGCGCATCGGACACGGCTACGACGTGCACCGCCTGACCCCCGGCCGCAGGTGCATCATCGGCGGGGTGGATATCCCGCACGAGACCGGGCTGGACGGCCACTCGGACGCGGATGTGCTCACCCACGCGGTCATGGATGCGCTGCTCGGCGCGCTCGCGCTGGGCGACATCGGCAAGCACTTCCCGGACACCGACCCGCGCTATGCGGGCGCGGACAGCATCGCGATGCTGCGCCATGTGGCGGCGCTCGTGCGCGAGCAGGGCTACCGGCTCGGCAATCTGGACGCGACCGTGCTCGCGCAGGCGCCCAAGCTCGCGCCCCATATTATACAAATGCGCGAAAACCTCGCCGCGGCCATCGGCTGCGAGGTTTCCCGCGTTTCGGTCAAGGCCACGACCGAGGAGGGGCTGGGCTTTACCGGCCAGAAACAGGGCATTGCGGCGCACTGCGTCTGCCTGCTCGAAGAAATCTGAACAACTGTATCAAAAAAGGCTTTGGAGCTGCGCTCCAAAGCCTTTTTCGTTCCTATTCTCCGTTTTCATCCGGCCGGTACTCCAGAATATCCCCCGGCTGACACTCCAGTACCTCGCAGATCGCGTTTAGCGTGGAAAACCGGATCGCACTGATTTTTCCGGTCTTGATGCGTGACAGGTTCACATTCGAGATGCCCACCCGCTCGGCCAGCTCATTTAAGGATATCTTACGGTCCGCCATGACACGATCCAGCCGCAGTATGATCGCCATATCCAACCCACCTCACAGCGTTTCGTCAGATTCCTGCTGCAAATGCGCGCCATAGGCGAACACATAAGACAGGCAGATAATCACCGCGCCCAGCAGGATATACGTCATATTGACCAGAGAGCCATCTCCTCTTCCAGCAACCAGCTGCACGCCGTCGCGCACCAGCGTTTCCTGCTGCGTGACAGCAAAGCCGCACGACCGGTACAGCCCCCGCAGCGCGTCGCCGCGTAAAATGCTCATCAGCATCACCAGCACACCGATGCTGCGCACAGCGCGGGTATTTTCCGGCAGGAACGGCGTCCTCTCTTGGTCAATCCCCCGGAAGATCCTGCGGCAGTACCACAGGATACCCAGTATGGGCAGCCAGATGAGCGTATGCCACCAGAAGGACAGCATGCTGGCCAGCCGGACAGCCCCCTGCCTGCCCGGTCCAATCCACGCTGAGCGAAAAATGCCAGATCAGCCAGTCCGCAGGCTGGAACGCCAGCCATATCCCATAGACTGCACGCACCGCAAGCAGTGCTGCCGTGAGCCAGAACAAAAAACGCAGGAACATACCGATGTCCTCGCATCGTGCGCGCAGAATATTTTTCTGTTCTTCCGGCATAGCCATCCCTCCTTGTTGTCTGTATTGCATCACCGTAATTTATATTTTTCAACTATTTTTTAATGATAAACATTAATATCTGTGCATCATTTCCCTCCCGCCCAAAAAACTTGGTAACAAAACGGATAAAACTTGCGCGAAGGCGTCACAAAACCCTCCTCCCCTGCGTTATAAAGAGTGAACACGTTCTTTCAGGAAGGGGGCGGCAGGATGGACGCCCATACATTGGAGGAGCGCTTTGCCGCAGGCTGCGAGCAGGCGCTTGCCGATGCCATCGCGCTGTACGGCCAGCCGCTTTTGCGCTATTGCCACCATATCCTGTGCGACTATCACGAAGCGCAGGATGCCGTGCAGACCACCTTTATCAAGGCCTATGACAATCACAAACGGTTCCGTCCGGGCACGAGTCTGAGCGCCTGGCTGTACCGTCTCGCCTATACCACCTGTGTGGACATGCTGCGCCGCCGCAAGCACCAGCTGCTCACGCCGCCGCCCGTTGCCGAGGACCCGGATTACATCGGCGAGGACCTGCGGCGCGCGCTGGCGAGCCTGTCCGCCGAACAGCGCGCACTGGTATACGGCCGCGTGATCGAACAGCGCAGCTTTGACGCGCTCGCCGTCATCTACGGCAAGCCCGCCGCGACCCTGCGCAAGCGGTATGAACGCGCGCGGAAAAAGCTGGCCCAGGCCCTCGCAGGCACGCCGGCGGAAAGGAGGCGCAGGGACTATGAATCTCACACCGGATGAAAGGCGCATCCGCGCGGCGCTCGAGCAGATCGAGACACCCATGTACGATATCTCCGCCGCGGTGCGCGAGCAGCGCGCCCGGCGCAGCCGCCGCATCCCGCTGCGCAGCCCGCAGCGCATTCTGGCCGCCGTTCTGGCGGCGGTGCTGCTCACAATGACTGCCGCGGCAGCGGTGATGCAGCTTTCCGGCGGCTGGCACGCGATCTTCGGCAGCGGCGTGACCCTGCCGGAGGGGATCGCCCTGCCGCTGCAAACCAGCCAGACTGTGGACGGCTGCACGGTCACGCTTGAGGACGCCATCGTGAGCAGCTCGAGCATCGCGGCGATATTCTCCGTGCAGCGCACGGACGGCGCCGCGCTCGAGGATCAGGTCGAGTTCGGGGATATCCTGCTCTCGGTCGACGGCGCGGCTCCCCAGTCGCCGCACATCGCGCAGAGCGTCTATGACCCGGACCATCCCGAGATCCAGTACAGCTATCAGGAATACGAGTACTTCGGCGGTCAGGAGGACGAGGAGATCAGCCTCACCTTTGCCGTCGACCCGATCCGGCACATCGAAGTGCAGGGACCGCTCACCTCTGAGATCGACCTCGCTGCGCTGTATGGGGCGCAGCCGCTCACACTTTCCGAGGAAAACAGCGACAC
>USLE01000026.1 GCA_900555465.1 uncultured Butyricicoccus sp. | reverse complement strand
TTATTGTACCCTATTTTTCTTTGTTTTTCCTTCAGAAAACATGAAATTTTTCTTAAGATTTTGTGAAGAGGCTGCCCTGTCCGGGCAGCCTCTTTGCTTTATTCCTCGGTATCCGCTTCCGCACCTGCCGCGTCAAAGCCAAGCACCGCCTGGCTTTCCGCTTCGCTCAGCTCGGTCACGCCCTTGAGCTTGCGCCGGATGGCGCGCGTGCGCGTGCCGACCAGCTTGTCCAGCTCGCGGCTGGCCTGATCGAGGCGGGTCTGGGTCTGCGTCAGGCAGGCCTCAAACTTGTCAAACTCGGTCTTGACCGCGCCGAGCACGCTCCACACCTCGCCCGAGCGCTTCTGGATCGCGATCGTGCGGAAGGACATCTGCAAACTGTTGAGCAGTGCCGCCATCGTGCTGGGGCCTGCGATGTTGACATGGTAGTCGCGCTGGAGCACCTCGACCAGACCGCGGTTTACCACCTCGGCGTACAGCCCCTCAAACGGCAGGAACAGGATGCCGAAATCTGTGGTATACGGCGGCTCGAGGTATTTATCGTGGATGTCCCTGGCCTCAGCCTTGAGCGTGGCGACCAGCTGCTTGGCGCAGGCGTCGATCTGCTCGCGCGAGCCGTCCTCATAGGCGTCGCGCAGCGCGCCATAGGTGTCGCCCGGGAACTTGGAGTCGATCGGCAGCCAGACGTGCCCGCCGTCCTCGACCGGCAGCTTGACCGCATACTCGACCACGTTGCGGCTGCCCGGCCGCGTGGCGACGTTCACCTCGTACTGGTCCGGCGCGAGGATGTCCTCCAAAATCGCGCCGAGCTGGATCTCTCCCACGATGCCGCGGGTCTTGACGTTGGTGAGCACCTTTTTCAGGTCGCCCACACCCTGCGCGAGCGTCTGCATCTCGCCGAGGCCCTTGTAGACCTGCTCCAGCCGCTCGTTGACCAGCCGGAAAGACTCGTTCATGCGCTCGGACAGTGTCTTTTGCAGCTTTTCGTCTACGATCTGGCGCATATCGTCCAGCTTTTTGTTGTTGTCCTCCTGCATGGCGCGCAGGTTTTTGTCCACCGTCGTGCGGATGTTCTCGAGGTTCTGCGTGGTCTCGGCGGTAAAGCCGTGCAGGCGGCGCTCAAACTGGCCGAGCTGGTCGGTCACGCCGCCCATTTTGTCGGTCAGCGCCTTGTCCATTGCGGAAAGCTGCTGTCGCTGGGCCTCGCGGCCCTCCTTGAGGTTCTGGCTGACGAGCGAGCCGAGCGCGGTGATCGTCCCGCTCATGTCGCCGCTGTCCGCGCGCGGCGGCTCCGCCGGCCTGCGCGTCAGCAGCACGATCACCAGCACCAGCAGTACGACCACCAGCGCCAGTGTAATCACAGGTATGTATTGCATCAGTAACGGTTTCCTTTCCCTTATAATACGTGCAGTTCCTTGGCGATGCGCTGCATCTCCTCATCCGTGGCGGCAATCACATCCGCACAGGCCTTGAGGTCATCCGAAATCTGCGGCGGCACCTTGACGTCCGACTTGTACCGCAGCTGGTGCTCCAGGCTCGCCCAGAAGTCCATCGCGATCGTGCGCAGCTGCAATTCGATGCGCACGGGCTGCGTGCGCTCAGACAGGAAGATCGGCACCTCCAGAATCAGGTGCAGGCTGCGGTAGCCGTTGGGCTTGGGGTTTTGGATGTAGTCCTTTTTCTCGATCAGCGTCAGGTCGTCCTGCCGCATGAGCATATCCGCAACCGTGTAGATATCCTCGATGAACGGACAGATCACACGGATGCCGCCGATATCGTTCAGATTCTCCATCATGGACTGGAGCGAGATCGGATAGCCGCGCCGCTTGAGCTTGCCGATGATGCTGCGCGGGGTCTTGATACGGCTTTTGATCGAGTCGATCGGGCTGGGTTTGCCCGAGATGCGCGATTCATCGCTCAGGATATCCAGCTTGGTCTTGATCTCGCGGATGCCGGCTTCGTACAGCAGCATGACCTGCTGGAGCTGCATGGCAGATTCGATCAGCTGCTCCTCATCGTGCTCGGACAAGCGATCCATCGCAAAAAAATCAGCAAAATCCATTGTATTTCCTCCGTAAACTGCGGGATAATTCTGCCGCTCCATTATAACACAAACACGCCGCCCGGGCAATCCGGACGGCGCGTTTCCGGCAAAGACGGACAAAATCACAGCTTTTTGTCGTAATACAGCAGGGTGAGCAGCTCGGTCAGCAGCATGATGGTATACATCAGGCCGAACGCCACCAGCATGCCGCCGAAAAAGTCCTTCACGATGCGCATGCCGACAATGCTTATCAAGATGCAGACCACGCAGATCAGCTCCGCGATGCCGAGCGCGCGGCTTTTCGCCCGCCACTCGACCATCTTGTTGCGCTCGTCGAGTTCCGCGATCTTATCCTCGCGCGACATGTCCCGCGACAGGCTGCGCAGCATGAGACCGATCCCCACAAACAGGCAGAGCGCGAGGATCACCGTCCCCTTGACGTCGAAGCCTTTCCAGATGCTTGTAAGCAGCATGAGTACGCCGAGTATGGTCATGCCCAGCCCGTACCGGAAGTTCTTTTTGTTATAGATCTTCATACTTCTTATCCTCCTCCGCTTTGTTTTCTGCGAGGCAGTACAGCTCTTCGATCGTTGTGCCGAACAGTTCGGCAATGCGGTACGCCAGCAGCAGCGAGGGGTTATACTGCCCCTTTTCCAGCGAGATGATTGTGCGCGAGGACACATGCACCCGCTCGGCCAGCTGCTGCTGGGTCAGGCCCGCGGCTGTCCGCAGCTCTTTGACTTTGTTTTTCAACCGGGCATCCCCCTTCCGCTGAAGCGCGCTTCATATGAAGTTTGTTTCATGTGAAGTATACTTCATATTATACACATGCCGGGACAAATGTCAACCCGTGCGCGCGAGGTTTTGCGCAAAAAAATACCGCCAAACAGACGTTTGGCGGTATGACGCAAAACTGCAAATTTTAGCGCTTGGAGAACTGCGGTGCGCGACGTGCAGCCTTGAGACCGTACTTCTTACGCTCCTTCATGCGCGGATCGCGGGTCAGGTAGCCGGCCGCCTTGAGCGCGGGACGGTACTGCTCGGAATCAGCCTGCAGCAGCGCACGGGCGATGCCGTGACGGATCGCACCAGCCTGGCCGGTGAAGCCGCCGCCGGATACGGTGCACTCTACGTCGAACTTGCCGGCGGTGTTCGTCGCTTCGAACGGCTGACGGCAAACCATCTTCAGGGTCTCGAGACCGAAGTAGTTGTCAATCGAACGGTTGTTGATCTTGATCTCACCGGTGCCGCCCGGGAACAGACGAACGCGGGCAACGGAGGACTTTCTTCTGCCGGTGCCGTAGAAATAAGCCTTCTTAGGTGTATACATCAGTTAGTTCCTCCCTTACTTATCCCAAACTTCGGGCTTCTGCGCCTGATGGTTGTGGCTGTCGCCGCTGTAAACCTTGAGACGGGTAGCGGACTGGCGGCCGATCGAGTTCTTCGGCAGCATGCCCTTAACCGCGAGCTGCATTGCAAACTCCGGCTTCTCGTGCATCAGGGTCTTGTACTGAACTTCCTTCAGGCCGCCGACCCAGCCGGTGTGGTGACGGTAGTACTTCTGGGTGAGCTTCTTGCCGGTCAGAACCGCCTTGTCCGCATTGATGACGATAACGAAATCGCCGCAGTCGACATGGGGGGTGAACTCAGCCTTGTGCTTGCCGCGCAGCAGCATGGCGGCGGTAGCAGCGGTGCGGCCGAGCGGCTTGCCCGCAGCGTCCAGCACATACCACTTACGCTCGACAGTCTCTGCCTTAGCCATAAAAGTAGACATGTTTCTTTCCTCCGTTTATTCTATCAAAAATATATTTGACAACATTTTCATGCGCTCCAAGCGAGCATATCTATTAAAACACATCGGTTTGCGCAAGTCAAGCGGAATTTTCAAAATTTATTGCAAATCCGATGCAATCTCTTTTATTCTCCTTATATCTCTATTATACTCTCTTATTCTCACTTTGCAATTCAAAATTTGCAGTTGCCCGCAGGACGGTTTTCTGGTATATATAATAGGTATTTACGCAAAAACACAGAAAAACGAGGCACAAACCATGCAGAAAATGCTCTCTTACGTCCGCCGCGCGGTGGACCACTACCATATGATCGAGGACGGCGACCGCATCGCGGTCGGCGTGTCCGGCGGCAAGGACTCGCTCGCGCTGCTGGTCGCGCTGGCAAAGCTGCGCGCGTTCTACCCCAAGAAGTTCGAGGTCGTCGCAATCACGCTCGAGATGGGCTATGCGGAGATGGACTTTTCCCCCGTCGGAGCGCTGTGCGACGAGCTGGGCGTCGAGTACATCCGCATCCCGACCCAGATCGGGCCGATCATCTTCGATATCCGCAAGGAGGAAAACCCCTGCGCGCTGTGCGCCAAGATGCGCCGCGGCGCGCTGCACGAGGCCGCAAAGGCCGCGGGCTGCAAAAAGGTTGCGCTCGGCCACCATTTTGACGACGTGGTCGAGACCTATATGCTCTCGCTGTTTTACGAGGGGCGTATCTCCTGCTTTCAGCCCGTGACCTATCTTGACCGGACGGGCATCACGCTCATCCGGCCGCTGCTGTACACGCCTGAGTACTATGTCCGCTCGTTCGCCGCGCGACACGAACTGCCCATCGTGCACAACCCCTGCCCTGCGGACGGCAACACCAAGCGGCAGGAGATCAAGGATCTGCTCAAAAACCTCGAGCAGACCATGCCCGGCCTGCGCGAGCGCATCTTCGGCGCGATCCAGCGCTATCCGCTCAAGGGCTGGGCGCCCGACCGCACGAGAACGCCCAAGCACCCGCCCAAATAAGCCCCGCAGCCGCTGCCTGAAAATCAGGCGGCGGCTTGTCCGTTTTTTACACAAATCCCTTTGTGTTTCTGCGCGTTTTATGGCATACTAAAGGAAGAGAAGTACCAGAAAGGAGCATGATCTGATGGACAACCGCACTGACCGGCAGAAATACCTGCGCCTGCTCGCCCTGCAATACCCCAATGTACGGGCAGCCAGCAGCGAGATCATCCATTTACAGGCCATCCTCAGCCTGCCCAAGGGCACTGAACACTTTATGAGCGATCTGCACGGCGAGGCAGAGGCTTTTGTACATATCTTGAACAACGCTTCGGGCGCGGTGCGCGAAAAGGTGGACAACGTGCTGCGCGACAGCCTGCCCGCGGACGAGCGCGCGCGCCTCGCAACGCTCATCTACTACCCCGAGGAAAAGCTCGAAGAGCTGGTCGAGGCCGCGCCCGACCGCGCCGAGTGGTACCGCATCACGCTCAGCCGCCTGCTCGAGATCTGCCGCCTGTGCGCCTCCAAATACACGCGCGCCAAGGTGCGCCGCGCCCTGCCGCGCTGGAACGGCGATATCATCAATGAGCTGCTCAACAAGAATAACGACATCTACAACAAGCGCGAATACTTCGACACGGTCATCGCCTCCATCATCGAGACCGACCGCGCCGAGGAGTTCATCATCTCGATGTGCAACCTGATCAAGCGGCTGGTGGTCGACCATCTGCATATCGTGGGCGATATCTTCGACCGCGGCCCGCGCGCGGATATCATCATGGACCTGCTGATGGATCACCACTCGGTCGACATCCAGTGGGGCAACCACGACGTGCTGTGGATGGGCGCCGCGACCGGCAGCCGCACCTGCATCGCGACCGTCCTGAGCAACTCGATCACCTACAACAATCTGGACGTGATCGAAACCGGCTACGGTATCAGCCTGCGCCCGCTCGCGCTGTTCGCGGACGAGACCTACCGCAATTCCGACCTGTCCTGCTTCCAGCCCAAGATGCTGGAAAAGGGCGAGCAGTCCAAAATGGATATCACGCGCGCCGCGCGCATGCACAAGGCGATCGCTGTCATCCAGTTCAAGCTCGAGGGGCAGACCATCAAACGCAACCCGTCCTTCCACATGGACGACCGCCTGCTGCTCGACAAGATCGACTTTGAGAAAAAGACCGTCCGGCTGCCCGCGGGCGAATACCCGCTGCGCGACTGCGACTTCCCGACCATCGACCCGGCCGATCCCTACCGCCTGTCCCCCGAGGAGCACGCGCTCATGGTGCAGCTCAAGAATTCCTTCCTGCGCAGCGAAAAATTGCAACGGCACATCAGCTTTTTGTATTCCAAGGGCGGGCTGTATAAGTGCTTTAACGGCAACCTGCTGTTCCACGGCTGCATCCCGATGGACGACAGGGGCGAGTTCCTCAAATTCTCCTTCGGCGGGCAGGAGCTGTCCGGCAAGGCGCTCATGGACTTCTGCGAAACCGTCGCACGCGAGGGCTACTACGCCCGCGAAGGCACGCCGGAGCGCCAGTTCGGCAAGGATTTTCTGTGGTTCCTGTGGTGCGGGCGCAATTCGCCCTCCTTCGGCCGCGATCACATCGCGACCTTTGAGCGCCGCCTGATCGCCGACCAGTCCACCTGGGCGGAGCCCAAAAACCCGTACTACTCGTTCTACAACGAGGACGAGGTGTGCGTGCGCATCCTGCGCGAGTTCGGCCTCGAGGGCGAGCACTGCCACATCGTCAACGGCCATGTGCCGGTCAAGACCAAGGACGGCGAAAGCCCGATCAAGGCGGGCGGCAGGCTGATCGTCATCGACGGCGGCTTCTGTCGCGCCTACCAGCCGACCACGGGCATCGCGGGCTACACGCTCGTGTACGACTCGTGGGGCATCCACATCACCGCGCACGAGCCCTTCCCGGGCAAGGAGACCGCCATCCGCGATAACAAGGACATCCTGTCCACCTCGATGGCGTTCGACCGCTCGGAAAACCGCATCCGCATCCGCGAGACCGACATCGGCCACGCGCTCCAGCAGACAATCGACGACCTCAAGGAGCTGCTTGCCGCGTTCCGCCGCGGCGAGATCAAGGAGGACAATGCGGACGGCGCCGTCGTCCGCGGCCCGATCTCATAACTGCATAAAAACAGGCCCGCAGCCAAATTGGCTGCGGGCCTTTCCAGTCTTTTGTTTACTCTGCGACAGCAAAGGACAGGAAGTTCTCTGCGTAGTAGTCGCCGTTTTCTTCGTCCAGCACGACGCAGATCAGGTCGCCGTTGCTCTCGACGCGGACCTTGTCCGGATCAACGCCCACGCAGATCCACTTGAACGGGTCGATGTTCTCCGCGATCTTCGCCTTGGCAGCCTCTACGTCAGCGCCGTCCTTGAGGCGGAGCAGCACGACCGAGTGCGCCTGCGAGGTCATCGCGGACTCGGATGCGAGGCCGGCCTCGAACTCGATATCCGACGTGCCGAGGTACCACTCCAGGCCGCGGCTCATGCCGTCCGCACCCATGCCGTCATACAGCACGGTCTGCATGACCATGCCGCCGTACGGCTTATCGCCGTAGACCTGCTCCATCAGGGAAACCAGTGCCGCGTCCGCCTCGGGCGCTTCGGGCTGCTCGGGCTCGGTCTCCTCGGACTTGACATAGCCCCACTCGGCCTCGCCGTACTCTTTCATGAACAGGTCGTAATCCTCGCCGTAGCGGGAAGCGTAAACGCTTTCGATCTGCGGGTCAAAGGTGTAGGCCACGCCGTCGATCGTGATCTCGGTCCAGGCGTGTACGGACTCGCTGCCCTTGGGGGAAACGCCCGTGCCGGCGATCGCCTGTGCGTCAAAGCCGACCTGGCGCGCCAGATAGGTGAATACGCTCGACCACGAATAGCAGTTGCCGCGCTTATTCTTCAGCATATTGATCGCCTGCTCGATCTCCCAGCCGTCCTTGCTGGTGTCGACCTCGCCGATGCCCAGATAGCCGAAGGTCTCCTTGGCGTAGTCATAGACCGCGCGCAGCTTTTCCATCTGGGTCATGTCGTCGGTGACAACGCCCGCGACTGCATCCGCCAGCAGTCCGTCCAGTTCCTCGGAGCCGGTGGTGTAGCGGCCGTTGCGGTCGAGCTCGAGGCCGTCCACCGTGGTATTGCGGTCAAACTGGCTGTCTGCATTCACATGGAACAGCAGTCCGTTAATGTTGTTCCAGCCCGCGGCAAGCGTAGTGGTCTCCTTATCATAGCTGGTCCAGCTTTCCACGCCGTTTGCCTTGTCGTACTCGTGGTCGGTGGTCGCCTCGAGCATATCCAGATACGCCCAGTGGGTATCCGGCACGTCCGGCATCACGCGGATGCCCTCGCCGGAGGCCGCCATCGCCGCGTCCGCCGAGCGGCCGAGCACGCGGTTGAGGATGGTCACGACCTCGGCGCGGGTGATCGCGTCGTCCGGACGGAAGGTGCTGTTTGCATCCGCCGCCGTGAGCCAGCCCTGCGCGAGCGCGGTCTGTACTGCGTCGTATGCCCAATGGGTCGCGGGCACATCGGCAAAGGACTGCTCGGTACCGATATCATCATGCGGGAAGCGGGTCAGGATGGCGATGAACTCCGCGCGGGTGATGGTGTTCTCCGGGCGGAAGGTGCCGTCCTGATAGCCGTTTACCAGCGAAAAGCCGGTCATCTCGTCAACAGCCGCCGCATACCATGCGTCCGCTGCAACGTCCGCGAATACATAGTCGCCGCCGCCGGACTTCTCGACCAGCAGGCTGGTCAGCAGCTGGCAGGCCTCGGCGCGGGTGATGGTGGCGTCCGGACGGAAGGTGCCGTCCTGATAGCCGTTCATATACTGGATATGGTCAGTAGTATTGAGCGCGGGCGTCTTTACAGGCGCCATGTCGTCTGCGGCAACCGCGCAGGCGGAGATCGGCAGCGCGCCTGCCGCGATCAGCGCAGAAAGCGCCGCTGCGGTAAGTTGCTTTTTCATAGTCGGTTCTCTCCTTTTCATTTGTACTGCGCGGTTAGACGGAATCACGGTTCATCCGGTTCCCTGTCCGGCGCATTTTTCTGCAAATTTTCTTTGTTTTCTTCCTGCTCCTCCGGATCGAGTACGATCGGGATGAGCGAGGCCGCGAGCTTGCCCTTGCCGCGGTTCTTAACATAAAAGAATCCGACGACCGAAAAAGCGACCGCGCCGACAAAGTTGACCTGCAGATCCTTCATCGTATCGATCAGGCCGACATCCAGATAGCCGCCCGGGAATTCCATCCAGTCCTCGCCGTTGACGACAAGGCTCTCGATCGGCTCATGGACGACCGTATTCAGGCCCGAGGGGTTGAGCGAAACCGAGTTGACCTCTTGGACGATGAAATCCTTCTGCATATCCGTGCCGAGGAACTGGTCCGCGCCGAATTCGAAAAATTCCCACAGAACGCCCACGGTCATCGAGAAGCAGAACGCCACGATCGCCAAAAACAGGGGCGACAACTTGAAGGAAAACCGCTCGCTTCGGTCGAACAGATCGACCAGACAGAACCCGACCGCCGCGACCAGAAAGCCGTTGATCGTGTGCAGCATGGTATCCCACCCCGGGATGATGGTATAAAACGAGTTGATCTCGCCCAAAATCTCCGCGGCAAAGATAAAGCAGTAGATGATCGCCTCCATCAGCGGCGGGATATCGATCGCAAGGCTGCGCTCGATCAGCATGGGCAGGCTGAACAGCACCAGCGACAGCACACACACGAAGACGTTCTCGAACCGGTGCATGAATGCCGCACGGATCAGCGTTGCGACAATGAAAAAGGACAGCACGCCGCGGATGGTCAGGCGGCGTTTGCGGCGCGCCGCAGCGGTTTTCGGCGCTTTGGGGTGTCCCGCGTTTTTTCTGAACATGGTTGCTCCTTTCCATATATGACATTTTTCTTCCGCCATACAGTATAACATAGCATGCCGCAAAAGAAAAGGACGCATAAAGCGTCCTTTTCCATAGGAG
>USLE01000025.1 GCA_900555465.1 uncultured Butyricicoccus sp. | reverse complement strand
AGCATGTGCTTGCTCCCGTCCAGCGGTACGACCGGCGCGGTGTCCGCCCCGCCGAACTTGTCGTCCGCATATGCCTTGGCCGCGTAGTCCGCCAGCTCCTCCGCCGAAAAATCGGTCAGGAACTTGCCGAGGACAAGCGCCGAGCGGCCCTTGTAGTCCAGGTTTGCCAGCGCGTGCCAGTCCTCCGCGGTCAGCGCGGGGAAGAACGTCGGGCAGTACAGGCCGCCGTCCGGCGCGATGCCGTTTGCGATCGCGTAGGCCGCGGAGACCTTGCGGGATTTGTCCCTTGTGCTTACATATTCCATAAAAACCTCCGGTCCGCCGCAGCCTGCGCCGCAGCGTTTTTTCTATCTTTGACGCGCCTTGCGGCGCGAAATCTACTTTCTACAGCATCCGTCCGATGAACGCCGCCGCGTTGTCGTAAAACAGCGCATCCACCGTGCGCGCGGGATAGCCCAGCGCGAGCATCCGGTCGGCAAGGCGGTACATATCCCCCAGCCCGCCGATCCCGGCAGGCAGCCGGTCGCAGCCGTCAAAATCGCAGCCGAGCGCGAGCGCCTGCTCCCCGCCGAGGTCCAGAAAATGCTCAATGTGGCGGATCGCGTCGTCGATCACCGAATCGCTCTGACAAACAAGGAAGGGGGTATACAGATTGATACCGGCCAGCCCGCCCCGCCGCACGATCTCGGCAAACTGCCGGTCGGTCAGGTTGCGCGGGTGGCGGCACAGCGCGCGTGCATCGCTGTGCGACGCGACGAACGGGCCGTCCATCGTCTCGCACACGTCCCAAAAGCCTTTTTCGGACAAATGCGACACGTCGACGATGATCCCCTTTTGCGCGCAGTCCCGCACGAGCTGTTTGCCCGCGCCGGTCAGCCCCTCGCCCTGATCGACGGCACACGAGCAGCCGAAGCGGCTGCGGTAGTTCCAGGTCAGCGTGATCAGGCGGATGCCCGCGTCATACGCGAAATCCAGCGCATCCGGGCGGTCCGGCAGCAGCTCCGCGCCCTCGACGGACAGGAACGCCGCCGCTTTGCCCGCGTCTGCCGCGCGCTGCAAATCCGCAGCAGACCGGCAGAACATCAGCCAATCCGCGTTCGCGGCGAACTCGCGCCGCGCGGTCTGCAGCATATGCTCCAGCCGCGTATCCGCCGGCCGGTCAAGCAGACAGTCCCGCCCCTTTGCCAGTTCCTCGGACGGAGCGCGCGCACCGCAGAACAGCGCGAAAAACTGCGCATAGTGGTCATACCGCTGCGCGGCGGCGCAGTTCACATGCAGGTCGTTTTCCCGCAGATGTTTGCCGGCCTCGCAGCATTCGTACAGGGTGTCGCAGTGCAGGTCGAACAGCTTCATCCTCACCCTCCAAAGGCGTTCTCCAGATGGTTGATGCGCGGCGGGAAGGGCGCGCCCTCCTCGCCGTATACCTCGATCACGTCAAAACGCGGCTGGAGCATGGTGGGATGGCCTTGCAGCCATATTTCCGCCGCTGCAAGGATGCGCGCCTGCTTGGCAGGCGTGACGTACTCGCGCGCTGCGGCAAAGCGGGCGTTTTTCCGCGTTTTGACCTCGACAAATACAAGATATTCCCCGGCCTGCGCGATAATGTCGATCTCCCCGAAACGGGTGCGGAAATTGCAGTCCACGATCCGATAGCCTGCGCGCGTCAGATAGCCGCGCGCGGCTGCCTCGCCCCACGCACCCTTCATCGCGGCGCGTCCGGGTGCTTTTCGTAAAATTTCCTGAGAAATGTCATCCGGTGGATGGGGCACGGCCCGTGCGCGAGAAGCGCCTCATCGTGCGCCTTTGTCTCGTAGCCCTTGTGTTTTTCAAAGCCATATTCCGGGTACCGCTCGGCAAACTGCCGCATCAGGCGGTCCCTTGTCACCTTGGCGAGGATGGATGCCGCCGCGACCGACGGCACCTTCGCGTCCCCCGCGACCACGCACTCATGCGGCAGACCCAGCCCTTCCGACCGGTTGCCGTCCACATAGACAAAATCCGCCGGGCTGGTCAGCCCCTCGACCGCCTGCCGCATGGCGCGGTAGGTGGCCTGCAGGATGTTGATCTCGTCGATGGTTTTTTCGTCCACAAGCGAGACCGACCACGCAAGGGCCTGCTCGGTGATGACCTTGAACAGATGCTCGCGCTTTTTCTCGCTGAGCTTTTTGGAGTCGTTCAGGCCCTCGATCTGGATGCCGCCCGGCAGGATGACCGCCGCGGCGCACACCGGGCCCGCGACCGGCCCGCGGCCGGCCTCGTCCACGCCGCACACCGCCGAGTAGCCCTGCGCCCAGGCTTTCTCTTCAAATTCCCATGTCATCATAGCGACCTCTTTGGAATGGAGAATGTAAAATGGAGAATGGAGAATTTCTCTCAGCTTCCTGCAATGGAGAATGAAGCGTGGAAAACGGAGAATTCTCCTGCGCGCTGACGCGCGCCATCAAATCGAAAATCCGGATGAAACGAAGTGAAATCCGGATTTTTATAAAAAGTGCAGGCTTTGCCTGTACTTTTTATACAGGAGCGGAGAAAAGTGTGCCCAATGGGCGCGCTTTTCGAAGCCTTGGACGCATCCGCGCCCTGCACGGTGCGTCCTCTTCGATTGAAACCGTGGTTTCAATCGAGGCTGTCGACGCTTTCCAGCGTAATCCTTCCCAGCACGCCCCCGCGGAACTCGTCCAGCAGGATGTGCGCCATGCGCTCGGTGTCGATCTCGCCGCCGCGCAGCAAAAAGCCGCGCCGCCTGCCCGCCTGCTGGAGCAGCTCGTAGCCGGGGAAATCGCTCTCCTCCGGGATGGTGACGCCGTAGCGCTCGATGATCGCCTGCGGCGCCTGCACAGAGAGCAGCTCCATCAGCTTGCAGCCGAGCGTCTCCACATCCAGAATATCGTCTTTGATCGCGCCCGTGCACGCCAGCAGGATGCCCACGCGCTCGTCGTCAAACTTGGGCCACAGGATGCCCGGCGTGTCCAGCAGGTCGATGCCGCTGTCCACGCGGAACCACTGGCTGCCGCGCGTCACGCCAGGCTTGTCCGCCGCCTTGGCGGACTTGCGGCCGAGGATGCGGTTGATAAAGGTGGACTTGCCCACGTTCGGGATGCCGACCACCATCACACGCACCGCCTTGCCCACAAGGCCCTTTTCGTTCCACTGGGCGATCTTGTCCGCCAGCAGCGTGCGCACCGCGTTTGCAAACGCCTGCGTGCCCGTGCCCGCGCGGCTGTCGGTCTCGATGACCGCCATACCCTGCGCGCGGAAATGCTTCGCCCACGCCGCGGTCATTTTGGGGTCGGCCAGGTCGATGCGGTTGAGGATCATCAGCCGCGGCTTGCCCGCCGCGATCTCATCCATATCCGGGTTGCGCGACACCTGCGGGATGCGCGCGTCCACGACCTCGCAGACCGCGTCCACCTGTTTGATATACTCCGCCATCTGCCGGCGGGTTTTTGTCATATGTCCGGGATACCACTGAATATTCATTTTACGCCACCGATCCGAATTCGCTGAACGGATAGACCACGCTCAGCACATGTCCCAGGATATACCGCTCATCCACCATGCCCAGCTGCGACCAGCGGCTGTCGGTCGAATAGTTGCGGTTGTCGCCCATGACGAACACGCAGCCCTCCGGCACGGTCTGCGGATAGGTCATGTCGCCCATTTTCTCCAGCGTGTTGATCTTTTCCGCAATATACGGCTCATCGAGCACCTCGCCGTTGACCAGCACATCGCCCGTCACCGGGTCAATGTCAATGGTGTCGCCGCCGGTCGCGATGATGCGCTTGACGATCGGCTGGTCATTATAGAAGCCCTCCTTGCGGAGCACCACGATATCGCCCTTTTCGGGCGAATAGCCGAAGTCGCTGACCAGCATGATGCTATGGTCCTGCAGGGTGGGATACATGGACGAGCCGTCCACGCCGATCAGGCGCACGAAAAAGGTGAATACCACGACAAAAAATATCAGCACGGCCATCAGGGATTCGCCCCAGCTGAACAGCTCGCTCGAAAAGCGGCCCTCGGCCTTCTTTTTCTCCTCCACTTGGGTTTCCTGCATGTTGATTCCTCCAAAAAAGATAAGCATACGGTTTTATTATAGCCGCAGATAGCCCTGCGCGCAAGTACCAAAACCCGGGCAGATGCAAAAACGGGGAGCTGACGCTCCCCGTTTTTGTTCAGTTGGACTGCAATTAAACCTTTTCCGCTACCTTGGCAGCCTTGCCTACGCGGCCGCGCAGGTAGTACAGCTTGGCGCGGCGGACTTTACCGCTGCGTACAACCTCGAACTTTGCTACGTTCGGGGAGTGTACCGGGAACGTCTTCTCAACGCCTACGCCGTAAGAGATGCGGCGGACGGTAACCGTCTGGTTAACGCCGGCGTGCTTCTTGGCAATGATGATGCCCTCGAAAATCTGAATACGCTCGCGGTTGCCTTCCTTGATCTTCGCGTGTACCTTAACGGTATCGCCGATCTTGAGCTCCGGCAGGTCGCTCTTGAGCTGCTGCTCGGACAGTACTTTGACCAGATCCATCTTTCTGTCATCCTTTCGTCTTAGACATTCTTGCCCTATTTTCCCTACAAATAAGCAGAGGAATGCCCGTGTTACCGAATAATGATACCATACCGCGCTTACGTTTGCAAGCATTTTTTCCGTAAAATGTTCAATATTTTCTGTTTCGCTTGTTTTTCTGTCAAATCATAGTATACTGGTAATATACTTAACTGTAAAGGAGCGCTTATCCATGTGGGCTTATGAGAGCGTATTTTATCAAATCTACCCGATCGGGTTCTGCGGCGCGCCGCGCGTCAACGATGGTGTGCTGGTAAACCGCATCTCGAAGGTTGCGGACTGGGCGGAGCACATCGCAAAGCTCGGCTGCAACGCGGTATACTTTTCCCCGATCTTTGAATCCGACAGCCACGGCTACGACACCCGCGACTTCCGCAAAATCGACTGCCGCCTCGGCACGAACGAGGACTTTGCTGCGGTGTGCGACACCCTGCACGAAAACGGCGTCAAGGTCGTGCTGGACGGCGTGTTCAACCATGTCGGCCGCGGCTTCTGGGCGTTCCGCGACGTGCAGGAGAAAAAGTGGGACTCCCCGTACAAGGACTGGTTCCACATTTCGTTCGACGGCAACTCGAACTACAACGACGGCTTCTGGTACGAGGGCTGGGAAGGCCACTACGAACTGGTCAAGCTCAATTTGAAAAATCCCGCGGTCGTGCAGCACATTTTCGACTGCATCCGCCTGTGGGTGGAGGAATTCCACATCGACGGCCTGCGTCTGGACGTGGCCTACTGTCTGGACAAGGATTTCATCCGCCAGCTGCGCGCTTTCTGCGACACAGTAAAGCCGGACTTCTTCCTCGTCGGCGAGCTGCTGCACGGCGACTACAACCAGTTCGTCGGCGACGGCATGCTGCACTCCTGCACCAACTACGAGTGCTACAAGGGCCTGTACTCCTCCATGAACAGCATGAACCTGTTCGAGATCACCCATTCCCTGCTGCGCCAGTTCGGCCCGGAAAACTGGACGCTGTACCGCGGCAAGCACCTTTTGGGCTTTGTGGATAACCACGATGTCACCCGCATCGCGTCCATCCTGCAAAACCCCGGGCACCTGCCGCTGGTCTACGCGCTGCTGTTCGGCATGCCGGGCATCCCGTGCGTGTATTACGGCAGCGAGTGGGGCGCCGCGGGCGAAAAGCACCAGGGCGACGACGCGCTGCGCCCCTCGTTCGAGGCGCCTGTGTGGAACGAGCTGACCGACTGGATCGCCGCGCTGGCCAAGGCGCACAAGGAGAGCCGCGCGCTCTGCTACGGCGACTTCAAGCAGGTCGTGCTGACCAACAAGCAGTGCATCTGGGAGCGCATTTGCGAGGACGAGCGCGTGCTGGTCGCGGTCAACATCGACGACCAGCCCTACACCGCGCACTTTGACGCAAAGTGCGGCCGGGCGGTCGACCTCATCACCGGCAAGCCGCACGACTTCGGCGGCGGCAGCGAGCTGCCCCCCTATTCCGCGTACTTCTGGAAGTGCGAGCGATAAGTCTCTCGATTGAAACTACAGTTTCAATCGAAGTTCCGATACAAAAGGGTGCGAAAAGCGCCCCCTTTTGATCGGTTTGTATCAACAAAATCGGGCAAAGCTCGATTTTGTGATGCCGCTCACAGAGCGGCTATTAAATGCGCGCTTCGCGCGATGGACTTTTTTGACAAGCTGAAACTGCCGGCCAAAAGGCCGGCAGTTTTTCTGTTTCCATTTAAATGTAGTCGATCACCAGCGTATATACCGTGCTGTCCGACAGGGTGGCGGTAAACGCCACGCACCCGCTCGTCTGGCGGAACTTCTCCGCGCCCGCCTGCGTGATCGTCACCCCATTGCCCGAGGTCCGGTAATCCGTCCCGGCTGTGAGCACCTGCTCCGCCCCGTTCTTGACCGCGGTCACGCCGGCCACCGTCCGGCCGTCGAGCGGCAGAGAAAACCGCGGCTCGGTCGGCGCAAAGGTGTTGTATTCCGCTACGGCGGCGTACACGCCGCTCGGCGTCGAATCCTGCACGGTCAGGTTGACCGACTCGTGTCCGCCGCCCGCGAGGTCGATCGTCACGGTGTAGACCCCTGCGCGCAGCTGTGCCAGCGCGCCGCGCCGCAGCACGACCGCGCGCGAGGCTGCGTCAAATTCGTATTCCATCCGGGTCAGGCCCAGCACCACGTTTTTCACATCCGCCTCGCTCACCCCGTCCAGCCGGATGCGCACATCCCGGAAGCCGTCGGACAGGTAATACCGGTCGAACGACGCCGTCCGCACCTCCGGCTCCTCCGCTTCGCCGCCCGACACCGTCACCGTAACGCCCGCCCGGCTGCCGTCCGAAAGCGACAGCGACAGCGTGTGGCTGCCCGCCGCCAGCGCGCCCAGATAGCCCGTCTGCACGCGGATGCCCGCGGTGGTCTTGCTGTAATCCGTCCCCGCGGTCAATGTTTTGCCGCCGCAGCTGACCGCATCCACCGTCAGCCCCGCGGGCACGGTGATATCCACGCCCGCGCCCAGCGCGTCCAGATCGGCCGGGTCGACCGCAATGCTTGTCGGCGTGACCCCGGCGGCGCTCGACGTGCTGACCGTCTCCCCGCCGATGGTCGCAGTGACCCCGTCCGGCAGCGTGTAGCCGGAAACCGTGACGCTGCTCGCAAAGCTCACGCCGTTTGCGCGGATGTCCGCCTGATACACCGCGCCGTAGCCGGTGACCGAGGCGGCCTGCTGCGCCTGCATCTGGTAAACCGTGGTCGAGGCAGTGGTGCTCACCGTGGCTTCGCCCGCAAGCGTCAGGCTGTCGACCGCAGCGTCCAGCGTCAGCGAAACGCGGCCGTCCCCCGCTACGGTGATGCTTTCAAACCCCGTGCCCTCCGCGGTCAGCCCTTTTTCGTTCAGCGCCGCCGCGGTCATCACATCGGTCTGCCCGATACGCGCAGCGCCTGTTGCATTTACTTGCAACAGGCGCCCCATCGGAGACGAAACGATCACATGATCACTCGCCGTATTCATCATTGTAACTGTACCGCCGGACACGATCAGCGAACCGTTGACCGTCACATTGGTCAGCGTGACTGCATCCGACCCCAGTCCTTCTGTAATATACAGGTCGCCTTCAATGGTCGCATCGGACAGCGTGCAGCTCTCCGATATCGTGACATTGATGGTATCTGTTTTGAGATCCGCGCCGGTATAGGCCCTGCCCGCGGTGGACAGCGAGGTCCCCATGTAGTTATACAGGATCTTGGCAACCTCGCCGCGCGTGACAACGCGCTGCGGACGGAACGTATTGTCGCTGTAGCCCGTGATAAAGCCCTTGTCTACCGCGGCTTCAATATAGCCGGCAGCCCAGTCGGATACCTGGCCCCGGTCGCTGAACGGCAGGTCGGACGGGGAGATATCGCCCGGGTCAGCCTTGAACAGGCGGCCGATGACCGTCGCAGCCTGCTCGCGCGTGACCTTGCCCTCCGGGTCCATCCGGTTGTTGCCCGTGCCGTTTATGTAGCCGTATTTCTCCGCAATCTGGATGGTCTCATAATACCATGCGTTGGTCGGCACATCGGTGTAGGAGATCGCGGCCCTTTCTGTAAAATGGAATGCGCGGTTGATATAGCGCATGAACTCGGCGCGGGTCATATCGCGGTCGGGTTCGTATTTGCCTGTTGTCGCGCTGGGATTGATTACGCCTTCCTGATCGAGATATTCAATGAAAGGCTTCGCCCAATGCCCGTCCAGATCGGAGGCGGCAAAGGCGGCCGGGATCATTGTCATCACGGCGGCGAACGCAAGCAGAGCGGATAACAGTCGTTTTCTCATTCTCAAACACCCCTTATTGATGCTGTCAATAGTATAGCATATACAAATGCGCTTGGCAACCACCATTCTTTTCAAGCATTTTTTACAAACTTCAGGAACAGGCGTCCTTTCCTGCTGGTCCCGCCGAATTCTTCCACGCGGGCGCGCCCCAGCCCGCGGACGGTCAGCCTGTCTCCCTCGTCCACCTGCCGCTCGGGCTTGAGACAGGGCGTGTTGTTGACAAATACCAGCCCTTTTTCAATCTTTTCCTGCGCCTCCTTGCGCGGCAGGCCGAACACCAGCGCCACGACGCTGTCCAGCCGCGGCGAGGCGACCGAGCCGCTTCCCTCTTTTTCCGTGACCGCAGCGGATTTGAGCGCCGCGAGCGGCTCGCGCGTCAGCGAGATCTGCTTGCGCCCCGCCTTGGCAAAATGCAGCAGGATGAAATCCGCCATATCCTCCAGAACAATGATGTCCGCGCCTTCTTCGTGCACCAGGATGTCGCCCACGACCGACCGGTCGATCTGCAGCCCCATCAGCGCACCCAGATAATCCCGGTGGGTCAGCTTGTCCTCCTTGTTTTTGTGCGCGCGCAGGAGCGCCAGCGGCGCGGTCTCCCGCGCGCTCTGCTCGTCCAGATAATCCGGGTAGAACAGGTAGATGCCGCGCTCCGCGTCCTCGTAGCCGCCCCAGAACAGCGCGTGCCCGGCCGCGCCCGCGAGCCGCACCGCATCCGTGCACTTTGCGCGCTCGTTCAGATCCAGAAACTTGGTATGCGTCAGATAGCCGCGCGACATGCAGGTCTGCTCCTTGTCCAGCAGCCCCGCGAGCAGCAGGCGGTCGTCATTCGACCGGGCCAGCGCGGCCAGAATCTCGTTTTTGCTTTTCAAGCGGATTGTCCTCTCTTTGTCTGTTGTTTTGTCCGAAACTATTGTACTATTTCCGGTTATCGTTTACAATATGTTTATTGTTTGACTGGGAGATGATCGGTTTGGCGGTAAAGGATGCGGTATTGCAGGCACTCGAGCAGGCGCGCGGCGAGCGGCTGTCCGGCGGCAGGCTCGCGGCGCAGCTCGGCGTATCGCGCGCGGCGGTGCACAAGGCCATCGGCGCGCTGCGCAGCGACGGGCTTGCGATCGACGGCGTGCCCGGCGAGGGCTACCGTCTTGCCTCGGAGGACGACAGCCTGACCGCGGCGGGCGTCGCCGCGCTGCTGGACACGGACTGCATCGGCCGCGACCTGCTGGTCGTCCCCTCGCTCACCTCGACCAACACCGTGCTCAAGGAGCGGTATCTGGGCCGCCCGCACGGCTTTGTGCTGCTCGCGGAGGAGCAGACCGGCGGGCGCGGCCGTCTGGGGCGCTCGTTTGCGTCCCCCGCGGGGACGGGCATCTACCTGACCATCCTGCTGCACCCCACCCTGCCGATCCAGCACATCCAGTTCATCACGATCGCGGCGGCGGTCGCGGTGGCGGAGGCCATCGGCCGGACCGCGGGCTTTGACCCGCAGATCAAGTGGGTCAACGACGTGCTGATGGACGGCCGCAAGCTGTGCGGCATCCTGACCGAAGCCATGATCGAGGGAGAAACCGGCACGGTCAGCTCG
>USLE01000024.1 GCA_900555465.1 uncultured Butyricicoccus sp. | reverse complement strand
GAGCGCTTCGACCGCGTTGATCGGCACGGACTCGGAGGTGATGTTGAAATCCAGGAATTCGCACTCGCCGGAGTATCCGGTCGAGAGCGGCAGGGCAACCGACACATAGGCGTGCTGGTTAAAGCCCTCGGTAAACCAGAGCGGCATCTGGCAGCGTGCCATCGCGCGCTGCATGGTGTGCATCAGGTCGAGGTGGGAGATGTATTTCGCCCGCCCCTCCTTGGCAAATTTCATTCTGGCCTTAAACACAGCACTTGCCTCCCTTCAGCAGGGCGTTCGCGCCGCAGCCCGCGCATTTCTGCATGCAGTCAGGCGTGACAGCCGCCTCGCGGGACAGCTCCCACTCATGCTTGAGATGTTCCTTGCGCGTGCCGCAGCCGATGTGGTCCCACGGGAATACCTCGTCCAGCGGGCGCTGGCGGGACGCATAAAACGCCGGATCAAGGCTGCAATCGGCAAAGGCCTGCATCCACTTGTCAAAGTCAAGACACTGGTCCCAGCCGTCCATCTTGCAGCCGCTCTGCCAGGCGAAATAGATCGCCCTGCCCTGCCGGCGGTCGCCGCGGGCGATTACGCCCTCGAGCACCGAGGTCTCGGCGTCATGCCAGTTGTAGGTGACGTTTTTGGTCTTCATGATGACCTTCATGTGCGCCTGCTTTTCGCGGAACTGCTCGAGCGTGTCCTGCGCATCCCACTGGAACGGGGTCTGCGGCTTGGGCACAAAGCAGGACGCGGACGCTGTGATGCGCACGCCGCGCGCGCGGTTGTTGGTATTCATGCGCCAGCAGTAGGCGACCTTTTTGCAGATTTCCGCGATGCCGTCCAGATCCTCGGTGGTCTCGGTCGGCAGGCCGATCATGAAGTACAATTTTACGTTATTCCAGCCTCCCTGGAACGCGATCTCGCACGCATGGAGCACGTCCTCCTCGCGGATGTTCTTGTTGATCACGTCGCGCAGGCGCTGGGTGCCTGCCTCGCAGGCAAAGGTCAGGCCGCTCTTGCGCGTTTTCTGCACGCGCTGCATCAACTCGGCGCTGAAGCTGTCCGCACGCAGCGAGGGCAGCGACAGGCTGATATGCCGCGGCTCGCAGTAGTCCAGCATACACTCGGTCAGACCGGACAGGTCACCGTAGTCGCTGGTGGACAGAGAGGAGAGCGAAATCTCCTCGTAGCCGGAGTTTTTGAGAACAGCTTCCGCCTGCTTCAGCAGCACTTCCTTGGACTTGGTGCGCAGCGGGCGGTAGGTATGGCCCGCCTGACAGAAGCGGCAGCCGCGCGGGCAGCCGCGGAACAGCTCGATCATTGCGCGGTCGAACACGATATCGGTCGACGGCACGACAAAGGACTCCGGATAATACATGGTATCCAGATCCTTGACAATGCGCTTCTGCACCAGCGCAGGCGCGCCGTTCGTCGGCGTGACGCGGTCGATCGTGCCGTCCTCGCGGTAGGAGACCTCGTAGAGCGACGGCACGTACATGCCCTCGATCTGCGCCGCCTGCACGAGAAATTCCTGCTTGCTCCAGCCCTCGCGCTTTGCCTTGCGGTACAGGTCGGTGAACTCAAGCATGATCTCCTCGCCGTCGCCGATCATGAACAGATCGACGAAGTCGCAGAGCGGCTCCGGGTTGTAGGCGCACGGGCCGCCGCAGGCAACAATGTGCTTGAGATCGGTGCGGTCCTTTGCCAGCACCGGCACGCCGCCCAGATCGAGCATGTTCAGGATGTTGGTGAAGGACAGCTCGTATTGCAGCGTAAACGCAATGATGTCGAAATCGGAAAGCGGGTCGCCGCTCTCCAGACCATACAGCGGGATGCCGGCCTGCCGCATCTCCGCCTCCATGTCGATCCAAGGCGCAAAGACGCGCTCGCACCAGATGCCCTTCTGATCGTTGAGCAGGCCGTACAGGATGCGCGAGCCGAGGTGCGACATGCCGACCTCGTAGGTATCCGGGAAGCAGAACGCAAACCGCAGATCCACTTCCGTTTTGTTTTTCATTACAGAGCCCCATTCGCCGCCAACGTAGCGCGCCGGCTTCTGCACACGGGACAAAATAGCTTCCATCTTTTTATGCAAGACGTTTTCCTCCAAAGCGAAATACAAAATAAGTATAACATATTTGGCGCAAAAAGACCATACCGGAATGATCGGTATGGCCTTTTTCTTTTACTTAATGCCGAGAATACGCGCAGAGTTGAGCACGGTCAGCACGGTCAGCAGCACGTCGATCGCGACCGCCTGCCACATGTAAGTGACGCCGAGTACGGTCAGCAGAACCAGCACCAGTTTGATCAGCAGCACAAACGTCATATTCTGCATGGCGATGCCGTGCGTCCTGCGGGAAATGCGCATTGCATCGGTCAGACGGTTGAGATTACTCGTCAGGATAAGCACATTTGCCGCAGCAGCGGTCTGCTGCGAACCCGCAGCGCCCATCGCAACGCCGACATCCGCCATACCGAGCTCTTCGATATCGTTGACGCCGTCGCCCACATAGGCGGAGGTGCCGTCGGTCGGGATCGTGCGCATCAGGAACTCCATCTTGGAGGCCTTTTCCTCCGGCTGGAGGCCGTAATGCACGGTGTCAATGCCGATCGCATCCGCGGTCTGCTGGGCGGGCGATTCAGTGTCGCCGGTCAGGATAACGGTGCGCAGCACACCCTGGCTTTTCAGGCCCTTGATCGCCTCCGCAGCCTCCGAGCGGATGGTGTCCTCCAGCACGATCGCACCGGCATAATCCCCTTCGTAGGCCACATAAACGACCGTTCCGCGGATCTCCGGCACACCCTTGACGCCGCGCGACACCATCAGGCGGCGGTTGCCGACAAGCAGGTTGCGATTGCCGATGCGGGCGCGCACGCCGCGGCCCGGGAATTCCTCAAATTCGCTGATTTTCTGCGGCTTGCCCTCATAGGCAGCCACAACCGCACGCGCGACCGGGTGGCGCGACAGCTGTTCCGCCGCAGCGGCCAGGGCAAGGCAGCTTTCCTGATTGAAGTCATGCGTCGCCTGGATCTCCTTGACGCGCAGATTGCCTTCGGTCAGGGTGCCGGTTTTATCAAATACCGCCATGCGCAGCTCCGCGAGCTTTTCGATCGCCTCGCTGCCCTTGACATGGATGCCCTTCTGGGACAGGCGGCCGTTGCCGCACAGGAAGCACAGCGGCACCGAAATCAGCAGCGCGGTCGGACAGCAGACCACCAGAATGGACAGCGCGCGGTAAACCCATTCGGTGATGGAAGTGCCCGAATTGAACAGCGGCGGGATAACGGACAGCAGCACCGCCAGCACGACCATGATCGGAATGAACCGCGCCGCGCCGTTGGTGACGCTCTTTTCGAGCGATGCCTTGCGCTCTCTGCCCTCCTCCTGCATATGCAGGATCTGGTTGATCGCGCAGTCCTCAAACCGCGCAGTCGCACGCAGGAGCATCAGCGAGCCGGTGTAAATACCGCCGGCAAGCACATGGATATCCTTTTCCACCTGAAGCGGCTCGCTGTCGCCGGTGAGCACAGCGTCATCCACAGTCCCCTCTCCGCGCAGCACAACGCCGTCGATCGGGATACGCTCGCCCGAACGCACGAGTACAAAATTGCCGATACGGATCTCTTTTGGGGATACCTGATGCTCCTCCCCCTTCATGTTGACAAGTGAAGCCTTGTCCGGGACGGTAATGGTCTGCCGGGTCATCGACTTATGTGTGGAACTGAGCACCAGATCACCGGCAATCTGACCCGCACTGTGCAGGATCAGTACCAGGCTGGCCTCCGGGTAGTGGCGCAGCAAGAACGCGCCGAGCGAGGCGATCAGGATGAGCAGGTATTCGTCAAAGTATTTGCCGTGTGTAAAATGATACGCGACCTTGGCCGCCACCGGAAGCACAGTGATCAGATATGCGATCAGATAAAGCGCAAAGGCGACGCCAGCCTGACGGAGCAGCAACCCGGCCACAAGGAAGATCGCAGCGATGCCAAGCCGGATCAGCGTCAGACGCATGTCGATGGGCGACATCGGCTGGTAAACCGCTTCCCCGCCGGCGGCTTCGCGGCGCGCGTTTTCGCGCCGCAGGCGCGTCTGCTCGCGGCGGCGCATGCGTGCATGGTACTTTGCGCGCTCGATGAGCGTCATCCCCGCGGTCTCATCTGTATTCGCATCCGAGACGGTCAATGCAGTTTCGGTGACAGGAGGCTGCTCAGATTCCGCCTCCGACGGTTCCGGGGCTTGTTCGGGAGCCTCAGTGGCCTCAGTCGGCTCTGCCGCATTTTCGTCAGCTACAGTCGGCTCGTCTGTTGACGACTCTGCCTCTGTGCTGCTCTCAGGCTGCACCTCGGCGGGTTCAGACTCTGCAGGGGCTTGCTCTGCTGTCTGTTCCGGCTGTGCAGCAGCCTCCGTGTCAGGCTGTTCCTGCGGTGCGGCAGGCTCTGGCTGCGCCGGTTCCGCTTCTGTTTCAGACTGTTCTGCCGCCGTCTCGGCTGCGGGTGCTTGCGCAGCAGGGGCCTCAGCCTGCGGCTGTGCCTCCACAGATTCGGAGGACGGCGCAGGTGCAGCAGAAGGCTTGTCCGTTGGCGGCTCCGGCGTTTCAACGGCCGGCGCTACAGCAGCGGCGCTGCTTTCCAGATCGGATAGGATGTTCTCGACCAGATCGGGCGGGAAACCGATTTCGTCCACATTGATCCGCGCCAGAATATCCTCAGCCGACTCCGCCGCGGGGGTATTTTGCTCCGGCCGCTGCGCATCCGCCGGCTGCCCCGAAAGGCGGTTTTTGTTTTCACTCATTCATCTATCCCTCCTGCACATGGGCGATGCCCTGTGCCAAAATCGTTTGGATATGGTCGTCGCACAGCGCATAATATACGGTCTTGCCGCTTTTCCTGCTTTTGACCAGACGGGCCTGCTTGAGAAAACGCAGTTGATGCGAGATCGCGGACTGGCTCATCCCAAGCAGATCCGCAATGTCGCAGACGCACAGCTCCTGTGTGACGAGTGCAGTCAGGATACGCAGGCGTGTCTTATCAGAAAACGCCTTGAAGAAGTCCGAAGCAGCGGAAGTGATCTCCTCTCCCGGCATCGCGCTGCGCGCCAGATCGACTGCATCCGTATGCACGATGTGCTCCTCGCAGCATTCCGCCTCAGCTTCTTTCTGCTTCAGTGCCAACAAAATCCCTCCTGCCATACATGAGTACCTATTCAATTATAGTAGCATCGAATCGTCAAGCTGTCAAGAAAAGACCGGAAAACAGCCTGCTGCACCAGGGTACAGCAGGCTGTTTGAATGCTTATTTCTCGGCCTTGGGGTCGGTGATGACTTCCTTGAACGAAGTCGCAAGGCCCGCAAGGCTCTGGATCTCGCTTGGGATGATGATCTTGGTCGATCTGCCGTCCGCTGCGGCGCTGAATGCTTCGAGCGATTTCAGCTTGATGACCTGCTCGCTCGGCGCGGCATCGTTGAGCATCGCAATGGAGTCTGCAAGCGCTTTCTGCACGGTCAGCAGCGCCTCCGCCTCGCCTTCCGCCTCTTTGATCTTGGCCAGACGGTTCGCTTCTGCTGCAAGTACGGTCGCTTCCTTTTCACCTTCCGCGACCAGAATGGCGGACTGCTTCTTGCCCTCTGCTACAAGGATGGATTCGCGGCGTTCGCGCTCGGCCTTCATCTGCTTCTCCATCGACTCCTGGATCGCTGCCGGCGGAATGATGTTCTTCAGTTCCACGCGGTTGACCTTGATGCCCCAGGCGTCGGTCGCCTCGTCCAGAATGGCGCGCATCTTGGTGTTGATGATGTCGCGGCTGGTCAGGGTCTGGTCCAGCTCGAGATCACCGATGATGTTGCGCAGCGTAGTCGCGGTCAGGTTTTCGATCGCGGCCATCGGGCTTTCGATGCCATAGGTGAACAGCTTGGGATCGGTGATCTGGAAATACACAACCGTGTCGATCTGCATCGTGACGTTATCCTTGGTGATAACCGGCTGCGGCGGGAAATCCACCACCTGTTCCTTGAGTGTCACCTTGCGGGCGACCCGCTCGAACAGAGGCACCTTGAAATGAAGGCCGGTGCCCCAGGTGCACTTATAAGTGCCGAGGCGCTCGATGATATATGCCTTCGCCTGCGGCACGATGACGATATTGCTTGCCAGAAATGCGATCAGCAGGATCGCGAGGATGATCCAGAGGATCGGAACCAAAAAAGAAAACGGCATACTGCAACTCCTTTACTCTGCTATCGTTTATCCAACCTTTTCCACCACGGCTTTGACGCCGCGGATCGCAACGACCTTTACCTGCTCGCCGCTCGGGATAACTGTGCCATCCGTGCTGCGCGCGCTCCATTCGCTGCCAAGCACCTTGACCGCGCCGGTCTCCCGGATGTTGTCGATCTGCTCGGTCACGATCGCGGTTTCGCCAATGATGCGGTCTGCGTTCGTCGGCTCGTTTTTCGTCTTGAGGAACCGGCGGCAGATTGGGCGCACCAACACCAGCAGCGCCGCAGAAAACAGCACGAAGATTACAAGCTGGGCCGTGACCTCGAGCGAAAGGCTGGCTGCGACGAGCGCCGCCACCCCGCCTACGGCAAACCAGATCGCGGACAGGTCGAGCGTGAACGCCTCGACCGCCACACAGAGAATGATGACACCCACCCAGATATATAAGGTGTCTATTCCAAATAACATATCAGCTATCCCCTCCTTTGCCAACAGTATAGCATGCCCATGTGAAAAAGTACAGTAAAACCATTGTAACATATGATATAAGCCGCCTGTGTTGGAGTTGCTTTTCACATTCAAATTGACAGTGACAAAGGGAATTGTTATACTCTGGTTAACATCGACGGCACTTCTTTGTCCGCTGATAAAATAAGGAAGGAGAGAGAATATGTATCAAACCATACTGCACTCTGTTTTGTCTGTTCTGCTTGTCGCAGGTACTGTCGCGCTCCCGGGAGACGCACTGCAGCCCGGACGCACGCCGGTATTACAGCTGGAGCAGGCCGAAACGCCCTACGTTGGGGAAATCCGACTTGACCCGGCGGAGATGGATCTGCCCGCCAGCGCCCATACCTATCGGATCGCGCTTGACGCCGACCGCTGGACCGAGACCACGGACATCGCGTACTATACGGGGGAAAACGTACCGTCCGAGCAGGAGGCAATCACGATCGCCGAACAGTATATCCGCGACAACCGCCTGTATCCTGCGGATCAGCTGGGCGAGCCGCAGGCCACGCCGCTTCTTTCGGGCAGCGGAGAAGATGAAACCATTTTGTGCTGGGATGTGTATTATTATCCCAAGGTGGATGGCCGCCCGGTATACGGCGTGTTCCGCATTGTGGTTTCGGTGGGAACAGATGGAGAGATCGTGGGCACCTTAAAATTGGCAGGTGAATATGAATCCAATGCCGAAGTGCCGCTCAAGACATGGGACGATATCCGCGCAGATCTGGCGAGCGGGAGTTATTTCATATTATCCGCCGCAAGCGGTACGGATGCCGCGCTGACCCATGTGCAGCTTGCCTACTACGCGGATGTGGAAAGCGATGATATCCTCCCTGTTTACAGCCTTTCTGATGAAACCGGCAAGACACAGATCCTGATCGACGCGCGTCAGGTATAGCACATATGTCTACGAAAGTAAAAGCTGGCACTTTGCAAAGTGCCAGCTTTTTCATTTTAAAAGTGAGCGTGCGCTGTCCGGATCATGCGGCATCTGTTTGCGCGCTGTCCAGATGCAGGTAGTTGTAGATCGTGTGGCAGGCAAAGAGCCGGTTGGCAGGCGCGTTATAGGTATATGACGTTTCTCCGGCAGTCAGGCCGATTTTATCCGCGACCTCATAATAATTCCCGTAACGCCCGGTGCCGTCCCCTTCCGCCTGCGAAGCGTATCCCGCGCGGCGCACCAGAATGGTATATACCTGTTCCTCGGTGACCCAGCCGTCCGGATCGAATTTACCGCCGCCGATACCGTTCACCGCGCCAAGCGCCGCAGCCTTTTCGATCGCCTGCGCCGCCCAGTGCGAAGCCGGTACATCGGTAAACGAACCTGCCGACACACCGCTCAGATCCCAGTTTTCCGCGCGGGAGAGCAGCGTCACGAACTCCGCGCGGGTCACGCGGTCGTACAGGTGCAGTTCGCCGTTCTCATCTCCGCGCAGCACGCCGTTGTCGACCAGATACTGGACCTTTTCGTCCAGCACTGTCTCCCCCGCATCCAATATGCTCGGGTCGCGCGGGACAATGGTATCATTGAGCTTTGCAAGCCATCTGCGGCCGGTATTTCCATCCGGGCTGTCGGACGTGAGATTGTATTCGCTCAGATATAAATACCCGTTGCCCAGCGGTGTGATATTTCCAATTTCATCCGGTGCGATCACAATCTGACCCTTGTCGTTCAACAGAGCTTCTTCCCAGTCCCCGACCTGCACCATCACATAATCTTCATCTGAGGGAACAAGATAGATTCCCATCGGCTGCCAACGCGGCTCGACCAGTATGGTGCCGCTGCTGGTATCGATAACCCCAGTCTTTCCATCAAGATGCAGAAGTGCAAGATCACAGTACTGCCCAATACCGGTAATCTCGTCATAAATCGGCTCGGCAATTACTCTGCCCGTCTTATCGATCATGCCGATCATGCCGTCTTTCTCCACAAGGATACCCCTGCCGACTGTATTGCCGCACACCTGCCCTTTGTCCCAGGTTTCATTTCCCAGTCGGTTGCCATCCAGATTGAAAAAGGTTACCTTGTCCTCAGCAATTGCCGCAAAGACCACACCAGTGGGATCATTTTCGCCCAGCCAGCATGTCCGCACATTGTCATAAACAAACGGGACAATTGCACGATTCTGCGGGTCGATAACACCTTCCATTCCGTCGCTTTTCCGGGTCACACTGGCGGCTTCACCGGCAATAAACCATGCCCCGGGCAAATATTCGCCGTCTGTGATAACTTTACCTGTCTTGTCGATGATACGGCAGTTTCGTGCCTCCTTGTCGTCGATTGAGAAGTATTGTCCGTCCTGCGTGAATACTTCCTCATCCTGCCACGGCACGAGCAGGTTGTTGTCCGCGTCAATATAGCTGTATTTCAGGTCTTTGCCCACCGGGGCATACCCGCGGAAAAACGTCCCCGCATCGTCATACTGCGGCTCGATCACGATATTGCCGTTATAGTCGGCAAAACCGTATTTGTTATCCGTGCTGAGTACCGTCATCAGATCCTCGCCATAAGATACGGATTTCCATTCCGGCTTGAGGATGATCTTTCCCTCCTGATTGACCACACCGACGCGGCCGTTCTGGAAAACCGTAACAAGGCCTTCATTATTGTAATTCCCGTACTCATTTTCGATCTTACTGTATTCCGCTGGGAGCACAACCGTGCCGTCCAGCTTTTTCAGGCCGTATTTTCCGTCCTGCTCAAAGCGCATGGTCTCCCCCTCCGGAAACCACATAAAATCCGTGTCGTCCGTGATCTCCCGCAGGATGGTGTAATTGTGTTCCTGTGCGCCCTCCGCGGCAAAGGCAGGCACGCCGCCTGCGGTCAGCAGCGTACAGGCCGCCAGCGCAGCACTCATCAAACGGATCTGCTTTTTCATACTCCCATGCTCCTTTCCTTAGTACACAATTGCCGTACCGGTGATGGTATAGTCTGTATCGTTGGTGGACTCGATCACAACATCATAGCTCTTTCCGGCTTCCAGCCCGCCGAAAGACAGAGCGCGCGTTGGATTGGCATTGTAAGATGGTCCATAGCGTGCAGTCTTATCCTCGATGTCCGACTCCACTACATCTACATGCAGCCAGTCCGCATACTCGCTGTCCAGATACACGGTCACAATGCCGTTTTCGTCCGGCGTGACGGTCGCAACGGTCTGCTGTGCGCCGTTTTGCCCCTCGACCGCGTATTCCGCTACCTGATAGCTGCGGGTCAGGTCGGTGGATGCAGCATCCGTGTTCTGTGTCCGGCCGCCGCGTTCCGCATTGACGCGGATGGTATCCAGATC
>USLE01000023.1 GCA_900555465.1 uncultured Butyricicoccus sp. | reverse complement strand
CTCTTTCATCTCTATTTGTGCCGAGAGCAACGCGGTCGGCATGGTGATTTTGATGAAGATACCGCTGAGGGCGGACTCGATGCGCTGATCCAGCTCATCCGCGACTGCGGCCTGCCCACCCGTATGTCCGAGCTGCGCTCCAAGGTCGAGATCACCCCCGCGCTGCTCCGCGAGGTGGCTGACACCTGCAACATCATCAAGTGCAACCCGCGTGAGCTGAGCCGGGATGAGATCTACGACATCCTGTGCGAGTGCATGTAAGCGGTTCTGTCCGGTAGACCGAAAGGAGTATAGCCCCATGAAACGGTTTTTCAGCCTCCTGACAGCCGCAGCCGTCCTGCTTTCTTTATCCGCGTGCAGCCAGCCGGCACGCAGCACTTCCCCTGACGAACCGTCGCCGGCGCAGGGTGCTGCGCCTGAAACCGACAACACCCCTGCTGCGGAAGAAGCCGATGCCAGCGTCCTGATCGCGTATTTCTCATGGTCGGGCAACACGGCGGAAATGGCAGCCCAGATACAGGAGCAGACCGGCGGCGACCTGTTTGAGATCGTGCCTGTCGAGCCATATCCGACGGATTACAGTGAATGCGGCGAGGTCGCGCTGGCGGAACGGGACAGCAATGCGCGCCCTGAGATCCAGAACCTGCCCGAGTCCATTGAACAGTATGATACGATCTTTATCGGCTACCCGATCTGGTGGCACACCGCTCCCATGATCATCGGCACATTCCTGGAAAATTACGATCTCAGCGGCGTGGACGTCTACCCCTTTACCCAGTCCGCCTCGATGGATACCGAGCAGTTTGATCAGTCGATGGATTTCGTGCGGCAGGCGGCCGCCGGTGCAACCGTGCATGACGGCCTGTTCGTGCGCGCGTCCGACACCAACGGGATCACCGGCTATCTGACAGAAAACGGATTTCCCGCTGCATAGCGGCAGCCCCGCGCATATAAGCTGAGGTGGATCATGAAAAAGCGATTTTGCATGCTGGCACTCCTGCTCTGCCTGTTCCCGGCAGGCGGCTGCGCAGCTTCTTCTAGTGCCCTGCCCCCGTCGGCCGCAGCGGAAGATACCACCTATGCGTATACGACGCAGGAGCTGTATGCGGAGCGGAACGGGAACCGGATATACGGCGTGCTGTACCGCCCGCAGGACGCCGGGGAAAAGCTGCCGGCAGTCATCTTCTCACACGGCTTCGGCGGCACCTATCGGGTGGGTGTCCCCTACGCGCAGGCGCTTGCTGAAAAGGGCTATGCAGTCTACTGCTTTGACTTCTGCGGCGGCAGCTACAGCAGCCAAAGCGACGGTTCCCCGCTGGATATGTCCCTGCGGACCGAGCAGGCAGATCTGGAAGCGGTGATCCGCATGGTGCAGGAGCTTGACTTTATTGACGCAGACAATCTGTTCCTGATGGGCACCAGCCAGGGCGGCGCGGTCTCCGCGGTCACGGCCGCGGACCATCCCGATGAGATCCGCGGGTTGATCCTGCTGTACCCTGCCTGTATCATGGCGGAGCGCGCCAATGAGCTGTTCCAAAGTGAAGAAGAGATCCCGGACACCTACTATTTCATGTGGATGGAGGTCGGGCACGAGTATTTCGCTTCCCTGCTGGGATACGACATTTATGCGGACATCGCCGGGTATGACAGCGACGTGCTGCTGCTCCACGGCGACGCGGATACCATCGTCCCCTTGTCCGCTTCCGAGCGTGCGCTCGAGGCCTTCCCTTCCGCATCGCTCGAAGTCCTGCCGGGCGCCGGACACGGCTTTTCCGGCGAGGACGAAAGTACGGCAATTCGTCTGATTGCAGACTATCTGCAGTCCCATTTGGTCTGATGAAGGAAGGGATGCTGATGCGGAAAGCAACTGTCGCGGCCTGTATTGCTGCGCTCATGCTGGCGCTGCTTGCCGCCTGCGGCGCGCCCGAGTCAACTACAACACAGGCAGCAGCGCCCGGGGATACGATCCTCGAAAGCGCCGAGGGCCGCGTGGTCAAAATGACAGCCGGCGAGACAGAGATCTATATCACGCTGAACGATTCGCAGGCCGCTGCCGCGCTTGCACAAATGCTGCCGCTTGAGATGGAACTGATCGAACGCGCTTATTTCGCCAAGGGCATGTTGCTCCCAGCCCCGCTTCCGGATACCGAGCAGACCACCCGAGAATATGCCGTCGGCGATCTGGGCTACTGGGCGGATGGGCAGAACCTCGCAATCTTCTATGACGATTGGATGACGCAGACCTCTGTCCCGGTGATCCCGCTCGGCCATGCAGATTCCGGCGCGGAGCAGCTGGCCGGTATGACGGGCACAGCAACGCTTGAGCTCATGCCGGGTGATGCAGACGAATCGCAGCTTACCGATCACAACTGATACAGAAAGGAACGAAACGCATGAAACGAATGCTTGCAGCAGTATTGGCGTGCACCGCAGCGGCTGCCCTGACCGCCTGCAGTGCGCCCGAAGAAACCAGTAACGCATCTGCTTCCGCACAGGAACAGATCGACTCCCAGCCTGCATCTGCGGCATCATCCGGCACCAGTGCGCAGCCTGCCGCAGACGGCCGTATCCTGATCGCCTATTTTACAGTCCCGGAGACCGACGGCGTGGACACGGTTTCGTCCGCAAGCCGTGTGGCGGCGGACAGCGGTGTGGTCGGCAATACGCAGTATATCGCACAGGCGATCCAGCAGTCCGTGGGCGGCGACCTGTTTGCGATCGAGACCGTGCAGGAATATCCGGGCACGCACGACGAGCTGCTCGAGTTTGCCTATAATGAATTGCAGGACAACGCCCGTCCTAAACTGGCGGCGCAGATCGAAAACCCGGACGATTATTCGGTTATCTTCCTGGGCTACCCCAACTGGAACAGCGACCTCCCCATGCCGCTCTACACCTTCCTGGAAAGCTATGATTTCTCCGGGAAAACTATCATCCCGTTCGTCACGCATGGCGGCAGCGGCTTCTCGCGCACGATATCAACCATACAGGAACTGCAGCCCGGCGCGACGGTGGTAGAGGACGGGTTTTCTGTCTCCCGCAATGCGGTTGCGGACGCAGCACAGGACGCAATGGACTGGGCCGCGTCTGCCATTGGGTAAACCGGCATCGGAAAGGATGAAAACATGAAAAAAACAAAGGCGGTAAAGCCGTTGATCGATATCGCCATGACCATCCTGCTCTTCGTCCTGATGGCCTATCAGCTGACCGGGCCGTTTGCCCACGAGTGGGCCGGCGCGGCGATGCTGGTGCTGTTTATCGCGCATCACATCCTCAACCGCCAGTGGTTCCGTGGCCTCGGCAAAGGAAAATATACAGCGGTCCGTATCCTGCTGACCGCTGTCGACTTCCTGCTTCTGGCGGATATGCTTTTCCTGATGATAAGCGGGATCCGGCTGTCACGCTATGTATTTGACTTTGTGCCGGCCTTCGGCAGCGCCGCAACGGCACGGCTGATACATCTCGCGGCCTCCCACTGGGGCTTTGTCCTAATGGGCCTGCATCTGGGACTGCACTGGGGTATGGTGGTCAGCCGTGTGCGCAGCTGCCTCGGCTGGAAACCCTCCAGGCTGCGGCAGGCTATCCTGTGGATCACAGCGGTTTTGATCGGGTTGTACGGCGGCTATGACTTTGGCGCATATCAATTCGCCCAGTATATGTTTTTACAGGTCGAATTCGCATTTTTCGACTTTTCGCGTCCGGTACTGCTGTTCTTTGCGGATTATCTGGCGATCCTGTGGCTTTTTGCCCTGTTGTCCTATGCGGCTGTACGGGTGATGCAGACCGTTCACCAAAGGCGAACACCCGCGCAAAATAAGACTGCCGAATGACGCGAACTGGAGGCACTTGATGGAACCAATCTGATACGATACAATGGACGGAGGAGAATACATATGAATCAAACCTGGCTGATTACAGGCTGCTCGACCGGGCTGGGCCGCAGCATCGCTTTTGCGGTGCTGCGCCGGGGCTTGAACGCAGTCGTCACAGCGCGGCACACAGAAACACTTGCCGCGTTTCAGGCTGAATTCCCGGACACGGCGCTGGTGCTGCCGCTGGATGTGACAGACCGGAACGCGATCTGCAACGCCGTGCAGGCTGCAAAGGATCGTTTCGGCACGATCGACGTGTTGGTCAACAATGCGGGCTACGGCTACCGCGCTGCGGTCGAGGAAGGCGAAGACAAGGCGATCAGCCGCCTGTTTGCCACAAATTTCTTTGGCCCGGTGGATCTGATCAAGGCAGTGCTGCCGGATATGCGGGCGCAGCGGCGCGGCGCGATCGTCAACGTTTCGTCTGTGGCCGCGCTCGAAACCGCGCCGGGTTCAGGCTACTACGGCGCGACCAAGTGTGCGCTCGAGGGCATGTCCAACAGCCTGCTCAAAGAAGTCGGGCCGCTCGGGATCAAGGTTATGGTGGTTGAGCCGGGTGCATTCCGCACGGATTTCGCCGGGCGCTCGCTGACGCAGGCGGAACACGCCATTGCGGACTACGCGGAGACCGCGGGCCAGCGCCGCATTGAGCACGACGACACGCACGGCACGCAGCCAGGTGATCCGGACAAGGGCGCGGAGCTGATACTGGACGCCGTATCGGCGGAAAACACGTCGTTCCGCCTGCTGCTCGGCTCGGATGCCGCCGCAATGGCAAGCTGCGTTTATACAGCGCGCATGGCAGAAAACAATACCTGGCGCGTGCGCAGCTGCGGTACTGATTTCAAAAAATAAATACATTCAGGAGGAGAAATCATATGGACAAGAAAGTATTGATCCTTTCCGCCAGCCCGCGCAAGGGCGGCAATTCGGAGACCCTGTGCGCAGAGTTCACGCGCGGCGCAGAAGAAAGCGGAAACACGGTGGAAATGGTGCGCCTGCACGGCAAAAAGATGGGTTTCTGCACGGCCTGCTATGCCTGCAAGAAGACCGGCAAGTGTGTGCAGAAGGATGACGTCGCAGATATCCTGGATAAGATGGCTGCGGCAGACGTGATCGTACTGTCCACACCGGTCTACTTCTACCAGATGAACGCGCAGATGAAGACACTGATCGACCGGACAATGGCATGCTATTACGACGAGCGTCTGTCCGGCAAGGCGTTTTACTTTATCGTCACTGCCGCAGAGGATAAGCCCGCGCTTGAGCGCACGATGGACGGCCTGCGCGGCCTGACGGACTGCATCCCGGACGCCAAGGTATGCGGCTGCATCTACGGTGCGAACGCATGGCAGCTCGGCGATATTCAGGGGAATCCGGCATTGAATGAAGCCTATGAGATGGGCAAAGCCATCTGACGCCATTTCCGCCTCGTGCATACGCCGCTCCAAGAGAGCAGCAAAACCGCGGATGATGGTGCATCGGCACCGTGTGAATGGTGCGGCTGTTCCGGATGTATGGTGCACAGCGGCCGTAGGCATGGTGCACACGGCCGCCGCGCGTTTCCATTATTCGGGAATACCTTTGCGCTTGCGCATGGATTCACCCTCGATTTGGATGGTGTAGGCGTTGTAGATGATCCGGTCACAGATGGCGTCGGCCAAGGTGGGGTCGTACAGGTTCTCGTGCCACTCGCTGGTGTCGTATTGGGAGCAGAAGATGGTGGAGGCCACCTTGCTCCTGGCCTCTATTAACTCCAGCACATCCCGTGCCTCTGCCTCCTTGAGAGGGTAGGGCAGCCATTCGTCCAGGATGAGCAGCTTGTCTTTTTTGAGTTTGTTCATGTAATCCCGATAGGCGCCATTGGCCCGGGCCACAGAGATTTCCACTAGAAGATCCGGCAGGCGGATGTAGCGCACGGAATAGAAACTACGGCTGGCCGCCATACCAAGGGCACAAGCCAAGTAAGTCTTGCCCGCACCGGTAGCCCCCAAAATGATGACATTGTGTGCTTCGTGGAGGTAAGCACAGGAGGCAAGGCGCAAAATCTGCTCCCGGTCCAGCTTCCGTTCCGGCAGGTATTCGATGTTTTCTACACAGGCAGATGGATCCGCATAACCAGCCTTGCGGATGAGACGGGTAAGGCGGTTGCTCTTCCGGGCGCTCCACTCCGCATCCACCAGCATGGCGAAGCGGTCCTCAAAGGACACTGTCTGGAACTGAGCATCATCAAGCTGGGCCGAAAAGGCTCCTGCCATGACGCCCAGGTGCATTTCCCGCAGCTTGTGGACTGTTTCATTGCTCAGCATGATTATTTCCCCCTCTTGTAATATTCGGCGCCTCTGGTGAATTTATGGGCTTTGGAATCCTCTTTTTGCGCCGGAACTTCTGCGGGAGGAAGCACATCCTGACCTGATTTCAAAACAGCTTGGATACTTTTCAAACTGGGGGAAGATGTGAAAGAGAGCGCCCTCTGACATGCGGCCTCCAAACGTCCGGAGGTATACCGATCTGATAACTTCAGCAGCGCCATGCAGGACTTATAGCCTTGCTGTTCCACCTTGTACGATGTGAGGAAGAGACGCACTACTGCGGCAGTATGTGGACCGATCTGCTCCGCCCAGCGAATAAACCGCGCTCCATTCCACTGCAGGTATGCCTGGTGCTCCGGCGGCATATGGCCTTCTACTGTGCTGTACTGATTGGGACGGCCATGTAGCCGCAGATGGGAGGCAATGCGCACCCCTGAAAAGAAAACCTCCACGGTAGTCCGAGTCAGGCGCACATCCACCTTCTGCTTGATGTATTCATACGGTACGGAGTAGTTCATGCGCTCTACGCTGATATGATAATTGTATTGGACAGTGGCAACCTTCCAGACGGCCAGTTCAAAGGGATGCGCCGGAAGCGGCAGCAGGAAGAGTTTCTCTTCTGAAAAGCAGGAAGCGCGGCTGCCCTCACGCTTCTGGAACGGCTTGTGGTTGAATGCTTCCAGCTTGTCCAGGATAGCCTGATTCAACTCTGCCAGGGACAGAAACTGCCGGTTGCGCAATGCAGCCAGTATCCAGGTTGAAACAACGCCGACAGAGCCTTCCACAACCGCCTTGTCTTTGGGACTGCGGGGGCGGGCCGGAAGAATAGCGGTCCCGTAGTGCTCCGCCATCTCCTGATACGATTTGTTGAGCACGGTTTCCGTTCGAGAGTTCCTGAGCACGCCTGCCTTGAGGTTATCCGGCGTGAGAATCCGGGTGACACCGCCAAAATACCGATATGCATGGACGTGGCCGGTGATCCAGGACTCCTGCTTCATATCCAGGAAGGCCTCAGTGTAGGCATAGCCGCTGTATGGCAGCACCGCGATGAACAGGCAGGCATCCAGACGTTCTCCGGTGTCTGTGTCCACCAGCGATGCAGTCTGTCCTGCCCAGTCCACCTGCATGGTCTCGCCGGGTTTGTGCTCCAAATGCATAGTGGCCTTCGTCTTGTGGACATAGTCCGCGTAATACTTGTTGAACTGGGTGGATTTGTAGGGAAGCTCGCCATTTTGACGGCACTGCTCACAGTATTCTACCCATAGCAGGCTCAGCGTGACGCCGCTCTTCTGCATCTCCCGGTGCACCCACTCATAATCCGGCATCTTGTAAACAGGCCTCTTCTGTTCACCCGGAAACAGCCGTTGTGTAACTTCCTGTGGTGACATGGACTGTGCTTGCTGCCAGTGAAGCTTCTGTTCCTGCGCACGGGCCAATATGCGAGTGACTGTGTTGCGGCCGCAGCCGGCCGCTTCTGCGATCTCACGGTGCGTAAGCCCCAGATTTTTGAGCCGCAGGATTTCTTTGTGATTGACCATGGTAAGGCCTCCTAAAATGAATTTGCATCTTAAACGATGCTAAATCCATTTTAGTTGACGCTGCTATATCATTGCACCATGCCTGCGGTGCCGCTGCACTATTTAAGCGGTTTGACTGCACCATTTGCGCGGCCTACGGGCACCGTTGTGGCCGGCGTATTCACCTCGTCCAGAACATTTTTCAACAACCACGATCAGCATGACGCTGGATTACACAGAGCATATCTACGCCTCTGGTCAAATACATGGATCCCTTTTCAAAGACAGTGGGACGGCGAAGAGCCGTCCCACTGTCTTTGTTTTATCGTGTTCTCATTTCCAGAACAACTTTATTGTATGCTCACCGTGTCCCGCCCATCGGATTGAGCACCTCGTGCGCCGCGCCGGAGGCGGGCAGTTTTGCGCAGATCAGGCTGATGGCGAGCGTAACGCCCTCCGCGAGCACGACGGCGTGCCAGACAAACGCGCTGCCGCATACGGCAGGCACCGCAAAGATCGCAAGCGCCTTGATGACGATACCGCGGCTGACCGCGATCACGCCGGATTTTACGGTCTGTTTGGTGGAATAGAAATAAGCCGTATAGATCAGGTTGACCGCCATGAACAGGAACGAAAACGCGAACACCGGCAGCGCGCCGGATGCCATCGCAACCAGCGTGGGATCGCTGTTGAACAACCGCACTGCCGGTATGCGGAACACGACCAGCAGCACATAGATCACGACTGCGCAGACCATATTGATCTTCATACCCGCGGCGAGGTATCCACCCAGTTCCCTGCGATCTTTCTGGCCGAATGCCTGTCCCCAAAGCGGCTGCAGGCCCTGCGCCACACCGGACAGGATCGCGTTGGCCAAGGAATAGATAAAACTGAGAATGCTGAACGTCGATACCCCCATATCACCCAGCGTGTTCATCAGTACCCAGTTATAGCAGAGTGCGGTCACCGGCGTATTGAGCTGGGAGACGCACTCCGGCACGCCGCGCTTGCAGATCTTACCGATCAGCGCCGCCGAATTTTCAAACCGTCCGATGCACAGATCGCCTTTTTTCCGGATAAAATAGCTGATCAGGAGCAAAAAGGACAGCAGCTGGCCCAGGCCGGAGGCGATTGCTGCGCCCTTGATCCCCATCCGGAGCGGGAAAATGAACAGCCAATCCAAAAGGATATTTGCCGCCGCGCCGGCACACATACCCCAGAACGCCAGGCCAGGCGCGCCGTCATTGCGCACAAAAACCGACAGGCAGTTGCTCAGCAAAAACGGAATGGAAAAGGCGGTGTAGTAAAAGAGGTACTCGACCGCCAGCGGCAGGATCGCTTCGCTGCTGCCGCAAAGCTGTGCGATCTGCCGCGGAAAGAGCGTGCCGACGAGGAGCAGGATGACCAACAGCAGCAACGTCATAACAAACGCGCACATGAACGCATTGTTTGCGCCCTTTTTGTCCCCGCGTCCCAGCCGGATCGCAATGACCGTCGAACCGCCCATCGCAAACAGCGATGAGATCGCCACCAGCGTGGTGATGAACGGCACTGTGATATTGACCGCTGCCAGCGCCTGATGGCCGACGCCCTGCCCGACGAAAATGCCATCCACAATGTTATACAGATAAGTGACGCACAATCCTCCGGCGGACGGGAGAATATACTGCGCCAAGCGCGTGTTTTTCGCCATGTTGTTTACCTCCAGAAGTCCAACTGTCAAGCCAGTGCAAAAATGCTGTAACGGACTGTCAAGAGGGGTGTTCTCTCTCTTGGAACGGATTGGATGGATTACTTTGCCCCCCTCTTGACTTTGCCCGCAGTACCCAGTATAGTCTGTATAGATACTGGACAGTCAAGAGGAGGTTTTACGAAAAGTGCAGGAAAAATGCAGGGACGGTCTGCTGAAGATCAGTGAGTTTGCCAAAATCGCGGAGGTCAGCCGCAAGGCGCTGATATTCTATGATAACATCGGCGTATTCTCGCCCGTATATACCGCACCCAACGGCTACCGCTACTATTCGCATGAACAGATCTACCTGATCTCGGTGGTCAACATGCTCAAGGAGCTGGGTACGCCGCTTGGGCAGATCAAGGCCTTTATGCAGGACTGTACGCCGGACCGCGCCGTCGCCCTGCTGGAGCAACAAGGCATCCAGATCGCGCATAAGATCATGCGGATGCAGAGCATACAGAATATGCTACAGGTCAAGCTCGCGCGGCTGCAGGCCGGGATGGCGCGCACCACCGACAGCATCCATGTCAGCGAGCAGGAGGAGACGCCCCTGTTCATCAGCGACCCGGTCGAAGCGGACAAAAGCCGTGTCCCGGACGATGCCTGGAT
>USLE01000022.1 GCA_900555465.1 uncultured Butyricicoccus sp. | reverse complement strand
TCCCTTAGGTGTGCGGTTTTATTATATCACTCCATCGCGCCCTACGGAGAGGGGTGGCAACCGTCCTTCTTGTTGCTTGGGGCAAATGGGCGGCGGAAAGTTTGCCGTTACGCACCTTTGCGCGCGAAGCGCGCCCTAAAGGGAAAGCGGGTGATTGACAAGAGGGAGGAAACCGATTTGGTTTCCTCCCTCTTGCCCGCAGTGCGGCCGCGCAGGCCGCGAATACGCAGTTATGAATCAGCACCCGTGAACTTCGCGTCAGCGGCACAAAACGGGCCGCCGGGTCGTCGGCCCCTACGGGAATGGTGTACGATATCCCAAGCCGCGAATACGCAGTTCAGCAATATGCTTACAGGAACCCCGCGTCAGCCCCCCTCCCGGAACACATCCGGCAAAAATAGGTCGTGCCGCGGGATTTTATCCCATGCGAAGTCCGCGGCCAGCTCGCGCGCGGCGACCGGCTCGGGCCGGTCAAGCAGCCCCGCGGCGCAGGCCAGCGCGCCGATCACCTGCTCGGGGGTGAACCGCTGGCGCAGCAGGCCGAGATCGAGGTCCTCGTCCCGCTTGGACAGGCGGCGGCCGTCGTGGTCGCACAGCAGCGGGATATGCACGAACACGGGCGGCGCAAAGCCGAACAGCCGGTGCAGCCAGATCTGCCGCGGCGTGGAGGAGATCAGGTCCGCGCCGCGCACCACCTCGGTCACGCCGGAGAGCGCGTCGTCCACCACGACCGCGAGCTGATAGGCGAACACCCCGTCCGACCGGCGGATGATGAAATCCCCGCACTCGCGCGCGAGGTTTTCGCGGTACGCGCCGAACACCCCGTCCGTGAAGCGGACTTCCTCGTCCGGCACGCGCACGCGCGTCGCCGGGGAGCGGGTCTTGCGCTTCTCCGCAACCTGCTCGGGCGTCAGATCGCGGCAGGTGCCCGCGTAGACCACGCGCCCGTCCGACAAATGCGGCGCAGAGGCCGCGTGCAGCGCCGCGCGCGAGCAGAAGCAGGGGTACAGCAGCCCCTTTTCGCGCAGGATGGCTTCATACCCCTCATAGATCGCGGTGCGCTCGGACTGATACGGCACTGCCCCGTCCCAGTCCAGCCCCAGCCAGCGCAGGTCGTCCAGAATCAGCTCCGCATAGCTGCGCGGGCAGCGCAAGGTGTCCAGATCCTCGATGCGCAGCAGGTACTGCCCGCCCTGGTGCCGCGCCGACAGCCACGCCAGCAGCGCGCACAGCACATTGCCGAGGTGCATCCGCCCGCTCGGGCTGGGCGCAAAGCGTCCGATGGTCTGCATGTTTCTTCCTCCTTTTCGTCCCTCTATCTTACCATAAGCGGACAGGGCTATGCAACCGCCCTTTTTTCCTGTATAATGGTTTCAATCTATCATGAGGTGAGACAGAGATGAAAAAACGCATCACAGCACTGTTTCTGGCATTTCTGTGCCTGTGCGGCACGGCCGCCTGCGGGCAGGACACTCCTGCCGAACCCGCCGCGCCCACGGACAGCGAGACCGCCGCCCCGGAGGCCGCCGCGCCCGAACCGGTCGAGCCCGATCCGGCCGAGCTGTACGTCAACAACCTGCCGCTCGAAGCGCAGGTGGCGCAGATGTTCTTTGCGCGCTGCCCGGAGGTGGACGCGGCCACGCTCGCCGGGGAATACAGCATCGGCGGCTACATCCTGTTCGGCCGCGACTTCGAGGGCCAGACCCCGGACAGCATCACCGCCACCATCCAGTCCTATCAGGACGCGGCCGCGACCCCCATGCTGATCGGCGTGGACGAGGAGGGCGGCACGGTCGTGCGCGTCAGCTCCAATCCGAATTTCCGCGCCGAAAAGTTCCGCTCCCCGCAGGCGCTGTACAATGAGGGCGGGTTTGACCGCATCGTCAGCGACACCGGGGAAAAGGACGAGCTGCTCGCGTCCATCGGCGTGAACGTCAACTTTGCGCCCGTGTGCGACGTATCCACCGACCCGAGCGACTTCATGAACGCCCGCGCCTTCGGTCGGGACGCCGCGCAGACCAGCGAATATGTGCGCACGGTGGTCGCGCAGATGCTAGCGGACAATACCGGCATGGTGCTCAAGCACTTCCCGGGCTACGGCAGCAACGTGGATACCCACACCGGCATCGCCATCGACGAGCGCCCGCTCGAGACCTTCCGCGAAAGCGATTTCCTGCCGTTTCAGGCGGGCATCGAGGCGGGTGCGCAGGCCGTTCTGGTCAGCCACAACATTGTAAACTGCATGGACAGCGACCTGCCCGCGTCGCTCTCCCCCGCGGTGCACGACATTCTGCGGGACGAACTCGGCTTTGACGGCGTCATCATGACCGACGACCTGATTATGGAAGCCATCACGGACTACACCGGCGGCGAAAACGCGGCCGTGCTCGCGGTGCAGGCGGGCAACGACATGCTGGTGTCCTCGGACTTTGTCACGCAGTACAACGCGGTGCTCGCCGCCGTGCAGGATGGCACGATCAGCGAAGGCCGCATCCGCGAGTCTGCGATCCGCGTCATCCGCTGGAAGATGGACCTCGGGCTGATGGAAGCGGCAAGGTGAGATCCTGCCTTCTAAGCGTCGGGTCCCCCCTTGGTCTGCATTTTTGCCGCGCGGCAAAGAGAATTGTCAAATCCCACGAAACTATGCTATAATAGAAAAAGCAAAAAGCCATTTTTTAGGGGGAATTCATTTGACCGCAGTATATGCCATCCCGGTGTCCGCCGTCAATCCGGATGACGGGGCCTCCCGCGCGCGGCTGTCGCGCGGACGGCTGGAGCAGATCGACCGCCGCCGCGGCGCGGCGCGGGCACAGGGGTTTGCGGCCTCGCTGCTGCTCGAATATGCGGTCGCGCAGCACTTCCCGTGGGTCGTGCACCCGCTCGCGCTCTCGATCGCGGAGGGCGGCAAGCCCTATCTGGTCAGTGAACCGGGCGTGCATTTCAGCCTGTCCCACTCGGCGGACTGGGCGGTCTGCGCGATCAGCGACCACCCGGTCGGCGTGGATATCGAGCGGTGCGAGCCCGGCCGGCGCGACGTCGCCTCCCGCTTTTTCCACAAGGAGGAGGTGCGCTACCTGAACACCCTGCTCCCCTCCGCGCGGGACGATGCGTTTTACAAGCTGTGGACGCTCAAGGAGAGCTTTGTCAAATCCACCGGCCGCGGCCTTGACCTGCCGCTGCGCAGCTTCTGGATCGACATCCGCCGCGCGCCCGTGGTGCTGGACTACGGCGAGGTGCGCGAAGCGGTTTCTTTGTTCCTGCCCGCGTTCGGCGCGGATCCGGACTACCGTCTGGCGGTATGCGTCCGGCAGGCGGACGCCGAGCAGCCGGTGCTGCACATCATGGACCAGCCGTAAAGGCTCTCGATTGAAACTACAGTGCCAAATGAAAAGGACGATGCATCAGCATCGTCCTTTTTTTGTCTCAAAGTTTATCTCGCTTCTTTCTCATAAGCCGCGCGCACCGCGGTCGCCAGCTGATCCGAGCAGCTGGTGCCCTTGCCGCTGCACGAGATGCCCTTGAAGTAGCCCTCGATCTGCTCGACGGTCATGCCCTCGACCACGCGGCTGATCGCCTGCAAATTGCCGTTGCAGCCGCCGAGGAAGGACACGTTGTGCACCTTGTCCCCGTCAAGGTCAAAGGAGATCTTCATCGGGCAGACCCCGCGCGGCTTGTAATCAAAATGTTCCATCGGTTATCCCTTCCTGTTCCGGTTTCTGTTTACAGCAGGGTACGGATGTAGTCCGCCGCCTGCTCAAAATCATGTACTTCCGTATACGCCCGGCTGTCCTCCGGCCGCGGCAGATGCGTCCAGTTGAGCCACACGCCCCCGATGCCGACGTCGGTCGCGCCCTGTACGTCGTGCCGGAAGTTGTCGCCCACCATGACGGCCTCGCCCGGCAGGCAGCCGCATTTGGCGAGCGCCAGCCAGAAGATCGGCGCGCCGGGCTTGTCCATCCCGGCCTCCTCGCTCGAAACCAGATAGGTGATCCGGTCGGCAAGGCCGAGGTATTCCAGCTTTTCCATCTGGATGTCCGCCAGCATGTCCGTGCAGACCGCGGTCTTGACGCCCGCCTGTTTCAGATCGTCCAGCAGCGCGGTCACGCCCGGACGGAGCTCCATTTTAGAGATCACCGCATCCCAGTAGACGCGGTGCGCCTTGCGCGCATAGCGGATGGCGTTCAGCCCCATGCGCTCGAGCGCGCCCTGCGCGAACAGCACGCGGTCATGCACGGGCGGCATGCCCGGCTGCTGCCGGCCGAGCCGGTGGCGGTTTACACGGTAGGCCTCGGTGAACGCGGCGCCAGAAACGCCGAGCTCGTCCTCCGCCCATGCTGCCAGCCTCTCGTACGCATAGGCGTCGCACGCCTGAAAGCTGGTGTACAGCGTGTCATCCAGATCGAAAAATACTGCTTTCAGTCCCATAAATCCCTCACAAAAGTTTTTCGTTATAGACCGCGCGGCTGCCGCCCACGAACTTCGGCCGGCGGCGCGCACAGAGCAGGACGGCCTCGCCGATGTGCTTGACCTCGATGCGCAGCGGAACGACCACGGGCTTGATGTGCATGCCGATCAGCGTGCCGCCCACGTCCATGCCCGCGGATGCGGACTGCTTTAAGCTGTCCACCGCGACCGGATCGGCAAAGCGCTTGTAGGCCGTCGTCGCAAACGAGCCGCCCGCCTTGGGCTGCGGCACGACGTTGACCTCGTCGAGCGCAAAGCGCTCGCACGCGGCGCGCTCGACCACCAGCGCACGATTGAGGTGCTCGCAGCACTGTGCGGCAAGGTAGATATCGCGTTCGCGCAGTACGCCGTAAATCCCTTCAAACACCGCCTCCGCGACCTCGACGGACGAGTGCGAGCCGATTTTCTCGCCCTGCACCTCGCTCGACGAGCAGCCGACCACAAACAGATCGCCCGCGCGCAGCTTTGCCGCGTCGCACACCTGCTCCGCCGCCTTTGCGGCCTGTTCCCTGATTTCAGAAAGCTCCATTTTCCATGCCTCCTTTATTACCTATAGTATAGCACAGTTTGCGCAATGTTTCACCGTCTTTTTTCTCGCCGCATACACTGAGGGTGAGACGCAGTCTCAAACCGTTTAGAACAAGGAGCAACCGCATATGCCAATGAATATGCCAATGAACCAGACGGATCAGTCGCTGCCCGCGGACAGCATCGATCCCCGTCTGCTTTCTCTTGCGATGGCGTTCGTGCCTGCGCAGAGCTTCGATACCCCCTATGAGCCGGCGCTCGCGTTCAGCCGCGGCACGATCTTCCCAGCGCTCGACAAGCCCTTCCTCGGAGAGGAGGCTGTGCCGCGATGACCGAACGCGAAAAGCTGCTGGGGCGCGTGCGCATGTATGATTTTGCGCTCGTCGATGTGATCCAATACCTCGACGGCCACCCCAAGAACACCGCCGCGCTCGCATATTACAGCGAGATGCGCACCGCCTTTGACAAGGCGGCCGCCGAATATGAGGATGCGTTCGGCCCGCTGACCGCCCGCGAGGTGGATACCCGCGTGGGCAGCTGGCGCTGGATCGACGACCCGTGGCCGTGGGAAGGAGAGGATAACTGATGTGGTCATACGATAAACGCTTACAGTTCCCGGTCAAGATCAAAAACCCCGACCCGCAGACCGCGAAGATCGTCATCACGCAGCTCGGCGGACCGGACGGCGAGCTCGGCGCCTCCATGCGCTATCTCAATCAGCGCTACGCCATGCCGTACAAGGAGTGCAAGGCCATCCTGACCGACATCGGTATATTGTTTTCTATAATGCACCTTATCGGGCGAACCAGTGCGTTGCCGAGCATCAAGAAACATCACAACTTATAATTTGGGTACGGTAGCTATCGAGTTTTCCGGTTGAAACATACTTTAACCGAAACACAAGCGGAATATCTTTCAGATAGACTTCGACGGTATGCCCCTCATATACTATAATTTTCTCCAGAACGGTACCCAGCATAGTTTCTGCTTCTTCCTTCTCAAAACGCAGCAAATTTTCCGCTTCTGCCAAGATTGTCTGGATGCGTTTGTTTTGAGAGGCCCCCTTCTCCGCTCTGTCTTTCAAGTCAGAAAGCCGCTCTTTTAAGGTAGAAATCTCTTCATCTATGCTGTCTTTTTGCATTTTTAATTCCTCTGAAGTGATTTCATCCGCCAAACGCAAATCAATCAGCTTCACTTTTTTGCTTTCTAAGTCATTGATTCTCGCTTCCACCTCACCAAGATGATCAGATCTGGCTGGTTCTTGTGTCATACGCTTGATTTCATTGTGTATCTCACGCAAAATGGATTCCTTATCCTGTATCAGCAGACCCAGTACATATAGCACACACGCTTTTAAGCTCTTATCGCTGGCCCATTCGCTCATACTGCACTCCGCAACCCGAAAAGCAGCCGCTTTTGCGTGCGTCGAACACGCCCACGCCCTTGTCACACCCAGAGACGTATTCTTTTTGCGGCCAAGGAACCGCTCCCCGCATACGCCGCAGAACACCTTGCCGCTCGCCCAGTACCGGTTGCTGTGTTTGGCTTTTTGTTCCGGTGTCGAACTCCGGCGTTCCAACTCTTTCTGCGTTTCTTCCCAAGTCTCCCGATCAACAATCGCAATATCTGGATGGTGGTCTTTGATATAGACCATATCCTCTTCGCCGCGATTGTAGCGTTTTTTATGATCCAAAAAACTTTTGGTCCAGGTTTTTTTCTGGCATAGGTCGCCCACATACTTCTCGTTTCTCAATATCCGCAGAATCACCGTATTGGACCAGTCATTTTTGAATTTCTTGTGCCCATCAGGCCGGTAAGGCATAATACCCGCTTCCTTTAACTCACGCGCGATCACGTGCGTCCCTTTCCCCTCCACAAGGTATTTATGAAAAATCAATCTGACAATACGTGCTTCTTCTTCCACAAGATATAATTTACCGCTCTCTACCTGATAGCCCAGCATAGAGCGGCCGAAAACAACGCCTTTCTCCATTTGCCTTTTCTGACCCCACTTCACACGTTCCGAAGTTTTCCGGCTTTCTTCTTGCGCCAAAGCCGACATAAACGTCAGCCGCAGCTCTGCATCAGCCTGTTCGGTATCGATGCCGTCAAGCACGAACCGGATATAAACACCATGATCTCGCAACTTTCTGGTATATGCTATGGAATCCAGTACGTTACGAGCGAAGCGAGAGACTTCCTTTGTTATAATAAGGTCAATTTTACCCGACAACGCATCCGCAATCATGTCATTGAACCCTTGACGTTTTACGGTTTGCGTCCCCGATATCCCTTCGTCAGCATATATTTTGACCAACTCCCAGCCGTCCTCACGGTCTATGTACGACTTGAAATAACTCACCTGTGACTCAAACGAATTTGTCTGATCGTCTTTATCAGTACTTACACGCGCATATGCAGCAACTCTTTTCATTATCATTTCCTCCTTTTAACCCGTATTTTACCGCATCAACTTTCTCTTTTCCGCTGCCATTCCGCCAGAATTTGCAGTTCTGCACTGGTTAAAAGGCCCTGCTGGAATAATTCTTTATAGATGCCTGTTTTTAATTTATTTATAAACTTTCCCCTATCTTCTGCACTTAATTGCACTATATTCATAGGCATCCCACCCTTTTTACAGGTGTATGCCCCTTTCTCTTTCTCTATCACCATATAAGCAAACCCCCATGAAATCGATTTGCTTATATCCGCTTAACTGTCGCTGTTTATGTTAATTTTCTGTCTTTTATGTTCTATTTCAAAAATTTCTGTGTTAGCCTACTGCAAAAAGCTGTAAAAAAAATTAGAACAGTTAAGCGCACCGGCTTAACTGTTCTAATTTTATGTTGGAAGAACAATGTGTTTCTGCAAAGCCTGCTCGACGAGCTTCGGCTCTACGCTCAGATAATGTTGCGTTACCGCCACCGATGAATGCTGCAAAAGTGTTCGCACCAGTTCTACGTTAAAATCATTCTCTGTATAAATGCTTACCGCAAAAAATTTACGAAACGAATGCGTCCCTACCCCAGTTAAATTCAGGTATTGACATACCTTTTGCAAATGCAGCTGAACCGCACGCACCGTAATAGGGAACAATCGTTGTGTATCCTTTAATCCGTTTTGAATGGCATACCGCTGTAAATATATGAAAATGTCTGCCGGTACCGTAAATGTACGCAATTTCTCTGTTTTTTGTTCTATGATATTCAGGTGATACCGGCCACCCTCAAAAAGAATATCCGCTAAACGCAACCGAACAATATCCCCGATTCGCAGCCCTAAATTGGCTTCCAGAATTAACGCTGCCGCAATACGCACATTCGGTCTGACACACTCTCCATTGGGCAGTATAAACCCGGTACGGATCGTCTCTATGATTTTTTCAAATTCTTCCCGGTTGATTACCCTGGTCCTCTTGTTTGCCATACCCGCACCCCTTTTCAAAAAACTTCCTTAAACTATCAACTCACTTTTCGCTCTTTTCTTCCGATGAAAATTCCTCCACCGCCACGACTACAATTTTCCTTTTTGCAATATTTAACGAACGGAAGAACCCGCATTCCCCGAATCTTCCGTTTGTTCTTTAAGCGCTCTGTATAAAGTAGACTTACTCACGCCGGTCAGCACCGCAATCTGGCGGATCGTGTAGTCGCTGTTCCAGTACAGGTTCATTGCCTGCTCAATCTCTTTCTGCTTGATTGCTGGCCTGCCTACTCTGCCCTCCTCGCACGCCTTTTTATAGCCTGCCTGCTGCTTTTTCTTCTGGAAAAGCACATAGAGCTGCGTGAACTTTGTAACTACATCCAAGTAGTCCTTACCCGACAGGAACGCTTCCTCACAGTCACATAAAGATACCTGTTTCTCTGCTAATGTTTGAAATACCCGGATTAAATTTATAACATCGTCCGCTAAATCTGCAACGCTACGGACAATCAGGATATCTTCATCGCGTAAACGCTCTAAAAGTTTGCATAATTCTGGCCTATCCTCTGTCTGTTCAAACACAATCTGCTCATCCGCAACGCCGACCTTTTGAATCAGATCAAAAACCGGCTGGTTGCTGTGTTCCTCAGCACCAAACCCATTTTCCATTACATACGCCCATACCATATAGAATTTCCTCCTTACTATTATTTTGAAAATTACCGTATTCCCCGCAAATGGAAACCGCTCCAAAATCTCATGAGATTTTGAATTTATGACCGCTTTCCCAATGGATTTTGGAACAAATTCAAAAAATATGCTCTGCATTTGCAGTAGACCAATTTCACTCCTATAAATCGTGGAAAACCAACGCTTAAACAATCCAAATACAAAATAATTTGTATCGAATTCCAAAGAATACGGTAAATTTTTTATTCCTACATTCGCTCGTTCCGGCTATCAGCAAAAATTGCACCGAAACCCCGAGGGATTTTTATACTTTCCCGTAACCCTATCATTCTGAGATCAAACGCCGGAGCGTAAATACCGAATCCGAATCTTGAAACATTCGGTCAGGAAATTTTCAAACTCTAAATACTCTATCCCGTCTTTGCAAATCTGACTGGGGGAGTAAATCAGCAAGGTGTCGAAACGACCTTTTGCGTCAAGCGCTTTCACTTCCCGCAGGATGTCTTTTGCCCCGCCAAATGTCACGATACACTCCACCACCTGAATATCGCTTTTCAACGCCTGCGCGCAAAGTTGACACGCCTGATAAATGGCTGTTTTGATACCCGTTTTATCGTTTTTGACTTTTAACGCAATAACCGCTCGCTCCATAAAATCACGTTCCTCTCTCTTATTTCTCGTACACCTTGATTGCAACGGCCCCACCGCACCCACTTCTTTATGTAACATAGTAACGATTTATGTGCTTTTTCTTCTATAACTGTCATTATTTTTTCTTTTTTACCTTAAATTTTTTCTTATCTGTGTGAAATACTGATAAACTCTTAATCCATCTAATTTTGACGCATGGTTTATAAAACACGCAGCAATTTTTATAAAACTTCTGCGATGTTCGGGGCCGGTGAAAACAACCACTCCAGGTCCATCGAAAACAACCAATTTCAGTCCAATAAAAACA